>NZ_JBAEER010000182.1:0-15450 GCF_056207615.1 Candidatus Cryptobacteroides sp.
TGTTCTCACGCTGGTCGAGGAAGAAACCTGTCTTCTGGCCGCTGGTCCAGTTCACATAGAACTTGTGGCCGTTCTCGAGAACGAGCTGCTCGTCGTCACGGAAGCCCTCAGCACGATAGATATATCCGTCGATGAGGTCAAGTCCCGCTTTGAAAGGTGCGGTGCCCGAGCTCTTGTCGTATACAGCCTTGAGCGAAGGTCCATAGACGGCCTTCAGCGCCTCACAAATCTGGTTCTTCGCGCGGAACATGCCCACGGAATGGGCCTGAAGCACGCATACGCCATCATAGTAGTCGATGATCAGTCCAGGGAGATTGTCACCCTCGCCATGAACGAGCCTGTAGCAGTTCGTGTCGCTCGGTCCGTCCTTCGCAAGACCGACCGCACGCCTGACATCGAGTGCCTTGGCAAGCTGGGTCTGATAGAAGTCTGGACGGAGAGCCTCATCCGAGAAGCTCAGCACGCGTACGGCGATAGAACCAATCTGATAATGACCGACGGCGAGGAATGCCCCGTCGGCTGAATGTACTGACACGAGGTCACCCTCTGAAGGCGAACCTTGAATTTCGGAAACGGCGCCTGAGAACACCCATGGGTGGAAGCGTCGCAGGGACTCCTCCCTGCCCTTTCGCAATATTACCTTTATCATGTTTCGTATGGCGGACTACCGCCTGATTATTATTCTTCCTTCTTTGCTGGAGCCTGGACTTTCGCAGGCTTTTTCCTTCTCCTCCTCGGCTTCGGCTTTGCTTTCGGAGCCTCGGCCTTCTCTGCAAGCTTGGCTTCTACCTTCTCCGGAACAGGATCCGGTGGAAGTGGATTCTTCTCGGTCTCGAGAAGCTTTCTGTACATCTCGAGGCACACCCATGCATCGGTAGCCGCATACATGGCCTGAGCATCGGTGAGAGCCTCAGCCTCCCAGTTGGAAAGCTGTTGGGTCTTGCTGATTCTGATGTCGAGTATGATACCCGCCATCTTCTTCACGCTCTTGTCTCTGATTCCCCATTCGCAGCCTATCTTCTGGAGGTCCACGAAACCGCCTGCAACAAAGTCATGCTTCTTCTGGAGGCCACGGATATCGTCGTGTACCGCCGCGCCTATCTTGAGTATCTTGGTACTCGAAAGGACGTTGCGCAGACGGCGATTGAGTTCCATCTTGTTGATCCTGAAAAGGAACGCATGGTCAGGGCCGGAGAGCTGAAGCAGCGCCACGCCATAGTGCGGCTGATGAGGAGAGAAGCACGGACGGGTCTCCGTGTCGAATCCAATCATCTCCTGCTTACGGAGATAACGGATTGCGCGGTCGAAGGCAGGGCCCTCTCCGGTGATCACATGGATCTTTCCCGGGAAGGAAGCCATCTGGAGCTTCGACAACTCGTCTGGTGTTATACTTTCCTTGAACATTAAATACCGCTGAAGCTGCTGAAACCGCCATCCACTGGAAGGATGACGCCAGTTATGAATGATGCTGCGTCGGAGCAAAGGAACTGAGCCGCTCCGTTGAGCTCGGTGATGTCACCGAACCTGCGCATCGGGGTCTTGTTGATCACCTTCACCGAACGTTCGGTGAGCGAGCCGTCCTCATTGAGGAGAGCAGCACGGTTCTGCTTGCCGATGAAGAAACCTGGAGCGAGCGCATTCACGCGGATCTTCTCTCCATACTTCATCGCCATCTCCGCTGCGAGCCACTTGGTGAAGTTGGACACACCGGTCTTGGCTGCGCCATAGCCCGCAACGCGCGAAAGTGCGTCGTAGGCAGCCATTGAAGAGATGTTGAGTATGTTTCCGAAGCCCTGTCTTGCGAAGATCTTCGAGAAGACATGGCATGGATATACGGTTCCGTTGAGGTTGAGGTCGAGAACCTTGTCCCAATCCTCGAGCTTCATGTCCCAGAAATTCTGGTCAGGCATCACGTTGGCACCAGCCACGTTTCCACCCGCCACGTTGACGAGAGTGTCAATCTTTCCGTACTTGGACGCCACCTCCTCTGCGATGGAAGCAAGTACCTCGGTGTCTGTCACGCTGCATGCGTAACAGGTCGGATCGCCGCCGAGAGCCTTGAGCTTCTCGAGCACGGTCTCCACCTGCTCAGGACGGTGTACCAGGGCCACGACGTTCGCTCCCTGAGATGCAAAATGGCTTGCGATGCTGCCACCGAGGACGCCTGCTGCGCCAGTGACTACTGCAACCTTGCCTTCAATGCTGTACATTTCGTTCATATCTCTTGCTATATTTATCTGTTTGAAGCCATCTCATCACGCACGACGGCCATCATGCCATCCACCTGGCCGAGTGCGAGCATACGGCCGTGGAATGAATAACCTGCATTATATCCCTTGTCCTCGTCTCCGAGCATCATCCTGCCGTGATCGACGCGCATAGGGAGATTCCTGCCCTCCTTCTCGAAGATGCGCACAAGCTCGACGAGGTTGGCGCGGCCACCGGTATGTGGAGCCTCGATGAAGTTGCCGCCCGGAAGCACGTTGCAGCTGCGAAGATGCACGAAGTGGGTTCTGCCGGCAAACTTACGAGCCATTTCGACGACGTCGTTGTGGGCACCTGCGCTGAGCGAACCTGCACAGAAGGTAAGTCCGTTATGGAAATTGTCGACTGCGTTGAGGAACCACTCTATATCCTCGGCACAGGTCACGATCCTAGGTAGTCCGAGAACCGGCATAGGAGGATCGTCCGGATGCACGCACATGTTGATGTCGTGCTCGTCGCAGACCGGCATGATCGCAGCGAGGAAATACCTCATATTCTCACGGAGCTGCTCCTTGGTGACGCCCTTGTAGAGGTCGAGAAGCGACTGGAACTTGCGCACAGGCTCCCTGTCACCCTCGGAGATGTTGCCGTTCACGAAACCCTGGGTCTTCACGATGATGTTGTCCACGAGCTGATGACGGTCTGCATCGGTCATGGTCCTGTCGAGTTCCTTGACCTTCTCCACTATCTCGGCAGGAAAATCCTTCTCGGCACCTTCCCTACCCACTATCCTCATGTCAAAATATGCAAAGCGGGCGTAGTCGAAGTAAAGCGACTTCGTTCCGTCTGGCCACTCATGCTCGAGATCGGTACGAGCCCAGTCGAGCACCGGCATGAAGTTGTAGCAAATGGTCTTGATTCCACACTTTCCGAGGTTCGCGAGGCTGATCTTGTAGTTCTCGATCAGCTGGTCGCGCTCAGGTCCGGCGTACTTGATGGCCTCACAAACAGGGAGACTCTCCACGACCGACCAGCGAAGGCCGAAAGATTCGATGTAGTTCTTGAGGTCCATGATGGCCTCAACGGTCCATATTTCTCCGTTCGGTATATCATGAAGCGCGGTCACGATGCCCTCGACGCCTATCTGGCGAAGCATGGACAGCGTGATCTTGTCCTTCTTTCCGAACCATCTCCAAGTCTTTTCCATGACAGAATTATTAATGCGCCCGCAAAGTTAGCAGAATTTTCGGGATGAGGAGGCTCCGGACGAACTCTTCCTCCATAAAATGTGTTCCGTTATACAAAGTATAAGTTCCGGGACCGAACAGACGCTCCCAGGTACGCACGCTGACCACGCCTGTGCGGCGATAATGATCATGCTCTCCGAAGAAGGCATACACCTTTTTCGTGCCCATGTCTTCCCTGTCCGAGAAGATGTCCCGGCGCAGCTTGCGGTACTTGCGCACAGTGCGGAAAGTAAAGTGCAGAGGCTGCCTGTCACCGGGTCTCGGACGGTACAGCCTGTCGAGGAAAAGAGTGACTCCGGGCACCAGGGAAAGAAAGGCCAGATAACCCATGAAAAGAGGGGCGTTCAAGGCTGGGGACACAAAGATGAAAGGAATGTCTGAGCGACTGATTCTCAACGCATTGCAAGAGCCTAAAGATTCTCCTACGATAAGATCCGGAGAGAGTTCCTCGACCCAGTTTTCGAGCTGTCGGGAAGCGATGTCAGGATCGAAGTCATAGGTACGACAGACGACCTTGAACGAGGCGTATTCCGGCCTTGCCGAAAACCACTCACGGAGTAGTCTCGGGATACGGCTGTCGGACCCGCCGCCCATTCCATGCACATAGAGAATCACCATAAGACAAATTTAAAGAAAATAATTGCTATATTTGTAGAATCGCACGTGAAATTAAGACAACAAAAGATATGAAAAAGACAATCATCGCGGCAGCTGCCCTCCTCATGACTGCCGGATCATTCGCACAGGCACAGACCAAGGCTCCTGAGTATGAATTCACCACTATCAAGGAGAATAAGATCACCCCTGTGAAGAACCAGTACAGAAGCAGTACCTGCTGGTGTTTCTCGACCCTTTCTTTCCTCGAGTCCGAGATTCTCAGGCAGACCGGCATCGAGACCGACCTCTCAGAGATGTTCGTGGTCAGCCGAGCATACCATGACAGGGCACAGAAATATGTTCGCGTAGACGGTGCGCTCGGTTTCACTCCAGGTAGCTCTTTCGGCGACGTTTTCCAGGTGATCAAGAAGTACGGTATCGCAACCCAGGAGCAGTACCCAGGTCTCCAGTACGGAACCTCACTCCCTGAGCAGAACGAGATGGACGCCGTGCTCGCAGCATATGTACGTGCCGTAGTGGCAAACCCTAACAAGAAGCTCTCTACCGCATGGCTCAAGGGTCTTGACGGTGTCCTCCAGGCATATCAGGGCGAGTGGCCTGAGCTCTCTGTCACCCAGGCTAAGCGCGACGAGCTCAAGCTCAACGTCGACGACTACGTAAACATCTGCTCTTTCGCAAGCGAGGAACTCTACGAGCCACATATCATCGAGGTTGCCGACAACTGGCGCTGGGGCGCAGCTTACAACGTGACCATGGACGAGATGATGGACATCCTCTACAAGGCAGTAGAAGGAGGTTACACCGTAGCTTGGGGTGCTGACGTGAGCGAGGCAGGATTCACCCGCAACGGTCTTGCAATCGTTCCGAAGCCAGCCGAGGCTAAGCCGGCAGCTGGTTCGGACCAGGAGCATTGGCTCGGAAAGGATGAGGCAAAGTCACAGCAGCCTGCTGCAGCTGCCCTTCCTGAGGAGATGACCATCACCGACGAGATGCGTCAGCTTGCATATGACTGCAAGGAGACCACCGATGACCACGGCATGCACATCTACGGTATCGCCAAGGACCAGAACGGCAACAAGTACTTCATGGTAAAGAACTCTTGGGGAGACTCAGGCAAGTACCATGGCATCTGGTATGCTTCTGACGCATACGTACGCTACAAGACCCTCAACTTCATCGTCCACAAGGATGCACTCAGCAAGGACATGAAGAAGAAACTCAACATCAAGTAATGTCTCTGGTAAAGCATATCCCTAACACAATCACTTCGTTGAATCTTGTATCAGGATTCATCGGAGTGATTGCCGCTTTCTACGGCAGAAACGACATCGCATTCCTGATGATGATACTCGCTGCAGTGTTTGATTTCTGCGACGGACTCTCGGCAAGGGCCCTCGGAGCATATTCTGAGCTCGGAAAGGAACTCGACTCGCTCTGCGACTGCGTGAGCTTCGGCGTACTCCCGTCCATCATGCTCTTCAAGCTCAGCACCGAGCTCGGAGGAGGAAAATGCTGCTTCATCACAGCTGACATCACCCTCTGGAGCCTCTTCCCTATCCTAATCGCAATCTTTTCCGCAGTCAGGCTCGCGAAGTTCAACATCGACGAACGTCAGAGCGAGAACTTCATCGGACTCGCAACTCCGTCATGTGCCATGATCTGCGGTTCACTCGTGTACTATGTGACCAAGACCCCTGACAGCTTCCTCTGTGCATGGTGCGCAGGACCCGTCTTCATCCCTGTGCTTTCGGTTATTCTCTCTGCCCTGCTCGTAAGCGAGTTCCCTATGTTCTCGATGAAGTTCAAGAAGGGAGACAAGAACAGTTCCGCTGTCAACAGGCTGAGACTCTCTTTCCTGGGAATCGTCCTTGCGACCTTCGCAGCCGTCATGCTCTTCGGCATCAACTGGTCGATGACAGTGTTCCTCGCCTTCATAGTATACATCGTGATGAACATACTCCACGACATCCTCGGAAGGAAGTAGAAAATGAACGAAACTGACAATAACTCCCCACAGAACCCGCATTGGGGCGTGGCGCTTATCCCGCTCGCGTTCCTGATCATTGCACTATCCCTCGTCATCCGTTTCTTCAACACCGGAGCACTTGACGGAGGAAGCCAGGTCGCGCTTCTTCTCACCTCCGGGCTCGTGATTGCGATCGGCATGTTCGCGTACCACATCCCGTGGAGATCCTTCGAAGACGCCATCGCCGCCAACATCGGATCGGTTGCGACATCGCTACTGATATTGCTGATGATCGGTGCAGTTGCAGGAACATGGATGGTCAGCGGTGTAGTCCCTACATTGATCTATTACGGACTCCACGTCATCAGCCCGAAGATCTTCCTCTTCGCCAGTTGTGCGATTGCAGCGCTGGTAGCGCTCATGACAGGAAGTTCCTGGACGACTATCGCAACCATCGGTGTCGCCCTCATCGGAATCGGCGACGCTCTTGGCTTCTCTGCAGGCTGGACCGCCGGAGCAATCATCTCCGGAGCCTATTTCGGTGACAAGATCTCACCTCTGTCAGACACGACCGTGCTCGCATCCTCATCTGCAGGCATAGACCTTTTCACCCATATCAGGTACATGCTCGGAACGACCGTTCCTTCAATCACTATAGCGTTGGTTGTATTCCTCCTTGTGAGCATATTCCACGATTCTGCTTCGGCAATCGACATCGACAGCTACTGCAATTCGCTCCAGTCGACATTCAAGATCTCGCTATGGCTTATGATCGTGCCGCTCATCACGGTCGTCATGATCATCAAGAAGGTGCCTGCCGTGCTCACCCTCATGATCTCGGCTCTTACAGCCGGTGTGACTGCGCTCATCGCACAGCCTGGCATTGTCGCAGGAATCGGCGAATCAAGCGTACTCGACTTCGCATCCGGATTCAAGGGCATCATGGTCACCATATATGGACAGACCGCGATCAGCACCGGAAATCCTGAGCTTGACGAACTCGTAATGACCAATGGAATGTCCGGAATGCTTCCGACCATCTACCTCATCATCAGCGCCATCGTATTCGGCGCGACCATGGTCGGCAGCGGAATGATACGCAGCCTCACCGAAGCACTCACCAAAAAGATTACCGGCAGGTTCAGCACAGTCTCCGCGACCGTATTCACAGGTATGTTCAACAACATGGCAGTCGGAGATCAGTACCTATCCATCATCCTGACCTGCTCGCTCTACAAAGACCTCTACGAAAAGAACGGACTCGAAGGAAGGCTTCTCAGCCGTGCAGCAGAGGACTCTGCGACAGTTACCTCCGTACTCATCCCGTGGAACTCATGCGGTATGACCCAGGCCACAGTCCTCAGGGTTGCGACTATCGAATATCTGCCGTACTGTCTCTTCAACATCATCTCCCCTCTGATGTCGATGTTCATCGCCGCCATCGGATACAAGATAGTGCAGAAAGAAGTCAAACGATAGATTTTTACTATATTTGTAGAAAACGAAAACGATTTAAATTAAATATCACCATGGAAAATCTCAAGGGCACTAAGACCGAAGAAAACCTCAAGACGGCTTTCGCCGGTGAGTCACATGCAAGAAACAAATACACATACTACGCTTCCAAGGCGAAGAAGGACGGATACGTGCAGATCGCAGACATCTTCGAAGAAACTGCAAACAACGAGAAGGAGCACGCAAAGATCTGGTTCAAGCTTCTCCACGAGGGCAGCGTTCCAGCAACCACCCAGAACCTCCTTGACGCAGCAGAGGGAGAGAACTTCGAGTGGACTGACATGTACGCTCAGTTCGCAGCTGACGCTCGCGCAGAGGGCTTCGAGGATATCGCTACTCTCTTCGAGAAGGTAGGCGCAATCGAGAAGACCCACGAGGAGCGCTTCCGCAAGCTTCTCGCAAACGTGGAGGGCAACCTCGTGTTCAGCCGTGACGAGGACATGATCTGGGAGTGCAGCAACTGCGGCCACATCATGATCGGCAAGAAGGCTCCGGAGGTCTGCCCTGTATGCCAGCATCCTCAGAGCTACTTCAAGGTTCGCGCAACGAACTATTAGAATTCCCTGATGGCACAGGCCAAAAAGAAGAAAAGCAGAAAGAAAAGAA
This sequence comes from Candidatus Cryptobacteroides sp., assembly GCF_056207615.1. Lineage (NCBI taxonomy): Bacteria > Pseudomonadati > Bacteroidota > Bacteroidia > Bacteroidales > Candidatus Cryptobacteroides > Candidatus Cryptobacteroides sp. The sequence continues at coordinate 8,158 of NZ_JBAEER010000182.1, forward strand.
GACGAAAGTCTTTGAAAATAGGGCCAGGGGCATCGACACTCTTGGCCCTTTTCATAGCCGTATGCATAGCATTGGCTCTCTCCTACCCTTACCTCAGGCGCAGCGTCATGGATACGGGATGCGAGTTGCCGGAGCTTGCGCTTCATTCCTCCGGATTCGCAATCGACATCTCCCATTACCAGGACAAGGTCAACTGGGACTCGCTGATGGTACTGCGTGATGCCAAGGGTCGTACGACAAGAGACCTCACCCGATCAAAGCAGGCATGGCCGGTGAAGTACGCTTTCATCAAAGCCACCGAGGGTGAGAGCATGGTCGACCCGGAGTTCGCACAGAACTGGAAAGCCGCAGGACAGAGCAGCATCAGGCGCGGAGCATACCATTTCTTCCGCAGTTCAAAAGACCCTCTAGCCCAGGCAGCAAGCTTCGTTGCGACAGTGGGAGAACTTACCTGGCACGATCTTCCGCCGGTACTCGACGTCGAGACCATGCACAAAGGCTGCACAAAGACAGAACTCAACGCAAAGGTTCTGATATGGCTCCAGGCCATAGAGGACCATTACAAGAGAAAACCTATAATATACGCTTCGGACAGCTATCTGCGCGACATCCTGAGCAAGGACATTACCGAGAATTTTCCCGTTTGGGTGGCCCACTATGGAGTGGAAAGTCCAATCGCAGAGAAATGGGTCATGTGGCAGTTCTCAGAGAAGGCAGTAGTCCACGGAGCGAACGGAAAGATAGACCTCTCGGTCGTAAATACGCAACTTTAACGCAAACAAGATGAAACACCCTAAAGGACTGTATCTGCTCTTCGCCACGGAGATGGCCGAGCGCTTCTCCTATTTCGGAATGCGAGCAATCTTCACTCTCTACATGGTTGCTGCACTTTTCACGATGGAGGATGCATCCCAGATATATGGAACCTACACCGGTCTCGTATACCTGACTCCAATGATAGGAGGATACATCTCTGACCGTTATCTGGGCAACAGGAAGTGCATCATCACCGGTGGCCTCGTGATGGCGGTCGGTCAGTTCCTGATGTTTCTCAGCGCATGCTTCGTCAACCAATCCATATTCGCCGAAGGTGCGGCCATCGACCCTGCGATAGGTAATCAGATCTCGGTTGCGCTGATGTTCGCCGGCCTCACCTGCCTGATCATCGGAAACGGTTTCTTCAAGCCGAACATCGCGTCCATGGTCGGTGAGCTCTATACTCCAGACGACAAGCGCAAGGATTCTGCATTCACCATCTTCTACATGGGCATCAACATAGGTGCATTCTTCGCCCCGCTCGCATGCGGACTCTTCGAAGGCGACTTCTCCGATCCGGGACGTTTCCGCTGGGGTTTCCTCGTCGCGTGCATCGCGATGGTCATTTCTGTCGTAGTTTTCGCTGCGCTTAAGAACAAGTTCCTGGTAAGTCCGGACGGAACACCTGTCGGTGCCGCTCCTGAAAGACGTCCAGCGCATGAGGAAAGCACCCAGGCCAAGCAGCCTCTTACCAAACAGGAATGGGCCCACATCGGAGTAATCCTCATCGTTGCTCTCTTCGTCATCTTCTTCTGGGCTGCATACGAGCAGGCCGGCGTTTCGCTTACCTATTTCGTAAAGGAGCAGACCAACAGGAACATACTGGGTCATGAGATACCTACCAGCTGGTTCCAGTGCCTTCCTGCTATCTTCTGCGTGGCCCTAGCTCCTGTCATGGCCGGGCTGTGGGAATTCCTCGGAAAGAAGAAATTCAAGGGCACGAGCCTCGAGCCTTCATCAACCCAGAAGCAGGCACTCGGCCTTGCGCTCCTTTCGCTCGGTTATCTCGTGATTTCCTTCGGAGTCAAGGATCTCGAACCCGGAATCAAGGTCAGCATGATGTGGATCACCAGCCTGTACTTCATCCATGAACTCGGTGAGCTCTCGCTCTCTCCTATAGGTCTCTCGCTCGTGAGCAGGCTCTCGCCGAAGCGCTTCACCAGCCTGATGATGGGCGTATGGTTCATGTCCAGCGCCGTCAGCAACTTCATCGCCGGCAAGCTCGCGACCTTCTACCCTGGAAATGCATCAGATGTCGCTGCAAAGTCCATCCTGGGCTTCCAGATAGCCAATCTGCATGATTTCTTCATGATCTTCGTGATCATGTCGGCAGTCGCTTCGCTGGCGCTGTTCCTTCTCAGTCCAGTTCTTTCACGCATGTCTCGATAATGACGAGATTTTGATTAAATTCGCATATACAAATACAACAAGATATGACCATCGATTTTACTTCAATGGAATTCACCTCCCTGCCTAACTTCAAGGGCGGAGAAAAGGAACTGAAGGCCCAGATGTACTGGGACGGCACCGACCGTGCCCTCCACGGCATACTCGTTCCTGGCGCAAGCATCGGCCAGCATGTCCATGACACCAACTGCGAGTTCATCTTCGTGATGCGCGGAGCCGGCACTATCATCGACGACGGTGTTGCAAGCCCTATCAGCGCAGGCCAGTGCACCTTCTGTCCAAAGGGCCATTCGCATAGTCTCATCAACAGCGGCGACGAGGACCTCGAGTTCTATGCTGCCGTTCCGAACATAGGATAATCAACCAAAACAACTGATAACATGAACACTAGAATTATTCTCTCAGCGATGGCTGCCATGCTCGTCGCACAGGGTTCAATGATGGCTCAGGGCCCACGTCCTGACCCAGTTCCTGCAGGAACCACAGCTCCTGTAACCAACATCAACAAGAATTCATTCCCAAGGCTCAACAAGGACAACAGTGTCTCATTCAGGCTTTCTGCCCCAGACGCACAGAAGGTCCAGGTAGACCTCTGCGGCAAGAAATATGACATGCAGAAGGACGCGAACGGCGTATGGACAGTGACCTCAGACCCTCAGGTCCCAGGTTTCCACTACTACTCTATCGTCGTTGACGGATACTCATTCGCTGACCCTGCAAGTGAGTCCTTCTACGGAACCGGCCGCATGGCAAGTGCAGTAGAGGTTCCTGAGGCAGGTTGCGAGGATTTCGAGAACCAGGATGTCCCTCACGGAATGGTACGCACCATCTATTATTGGTCAAACGTAGAGAAGGGCTGGCGTCCTGTCATGGTCTACACTCCTGCAGGCTACGAGACCGGTAAGAAGAAATATCCTGTTGTCTATATCCAGCACGGCGGCGGTGAGGATCATCGCGGTTGGATGCAGCAGGGTCGCGTCGCACAGATCATGGACAACCTCATCGCTCAGGGCAAGGCAGTTCCTATGATCGTCGTAAGCGCGAACAGCAACGTACGTTCTGCAAACGGCGGCATGGCCGGTGGCGGATACAGCTGGAACGGCATGCAGTCATACAGGGAGGAGCTCGTCGAGAACGTGGTTCCTTTCATCGACAAGACCTTCCGCACCAAGGCTGACAGGAAGCACCGTGCAATGTGTGGTCTTTCCATGGGTGGCGGCCAGTCATTCTACATCGGTCTCCGTTCACCTGAGACTTTCGCAAACGTAGGTGTATTCTCTTCAGGCATGTTCGGCGGCATCTCCGGTGCAGCTAAGCTCGACCTCGACGAGGAGGTTCCTGGCATCTACTCGAACACCAAGGCTTTCAACGATGGTCTCGACGTATTCTTCATGACCTGCGGAGAGCAGGATCCACGTATCGAGCACACCAGGAATATCGTAAAGCAGATGCAGTCAAAGGGTGTCGACGTCAAGTCTAACTTCTACCCTGGCGACCATGAGTGGCAGGTATGGCGCAAGTCATTCCACGAATTCGCTCAGTATCTCTTCAAATAACCCTTAGAAAAATAACAAGTATATGAGACGAACAAGATTCATTCTTTCTACTCTGGCACTCGCTGCGGCATTCATGGTCGCATGCGAGCGTCCGGAGGACAATCCTTCGAAACTTCCTGACGAACCTACTCCAGAGGAGCCTCAGGAGCCTGACGAGCCTGAGACACCGACATACGTGAACCTCAGCGAAAAGGAGACTTCCAATTGCTACCTCATCGAGGTCGACGGTCCATATTGCATTGACGCTACCGTTGCCGGCAACGGAGTAGATGCACCAAGCTTCGCTCCAGACACCGCAAAGGTAGTCTGGCAGACCGTAGAGGGACTCGTCACCGAGTTATGCTACGAGGACGGCGTCATCAAGTTCGACCTTTCAGAAAAGGCAGGAAGCGCACTTCTCGCTGCTGTAGATGCAGAGGGCAAGATTCTCTGGAGCTGGCATATTTGGAAGCCGAAGGAGACTCTCGAGTCCTACACCACCAAGACCGGCTACGAGATTGCGAGCCTCAACATCGGTGCCCTCGACTCAAATCCAGGTTCCATCGACAGCTACGGCATGTACTACCAGTGGGGTCGCAAGGATCCGTTCCCATCTGGTCCTACCCTCACAGGCGACACCAGCACCATGCCTGCTGATCTATATGACTTCGACGGAGAAGTTGTCAAGGTAAGCTACTCTTCATGGGGCAGCAACTCTTCGAACAATCTTGAGTATTCCATCGCCAACCCTACTGTAGTGCTCGCAGGATACCCTCTCCCTGGCTCATACCAGGACTGGCTCAAGGATGAGAACAACAGCCTTTGGGGCAATCCTGAAGGAAACGTCAGAAATGACGAGAACGAGTATCCGAACAAGGGCAGCAAGTCTTGCTATGACCCATGTCCTGTCGGCTGGCGCGTGCCTCCTGTGGATGTCCTCAGGACAGCTACTCCATCGGGAGGATATGACATTGACGAGAGTCAGTTCGATGTGGACGGAGAGTTCAACTACGGCTACTACATGAACATGGCTGAAGGTTCATCTTATTTCCCTGCTTCCGGCAGGTACTATGGAGCCTACGGAATGCTCTATGGTACAGTCAGCGGCCTTTGGGGCAACTATTGGAGCAATGCTCCATACGAGAGTACAGGTAATCAGATGGGCTCCATCATCGTTGCATTCCAGAAGACAGCGACTGCGGCTTCAATGTCCCCTCTCGCTGGCGGTGCGAAGTCTGACGCATATCCGGTCCGCTGCATACGCGACATCCAGGAATAGCCAGTCGACATAATCATCTAAGGGCAAGCGAATGATGCTTGCCCTTTTTTTTGCCCATCTGGGCTACAGAGATGTCAACAAAAAAGCCGACTGGAATACCAGCCGGCTTTCACTATTCTTAGACCGAATTACTTGAAGCTTACCCAGTCAATCTCGATATGGCTACCGCTAGTCATGAGGACGTAGAGGTTGTGGAGGCCCTTGATCTTCTCAGAAGCGACAGCAACCTGCTCGGTCCAACCCTTGCGACCCTCTACAGGGATAGTTGCGATCACTGGACCGTCGACTGCATCAGCCCTAAGCTCGATGACGCCACCTGCGAGTGAGTTTACGCGGATAGAAGCTGCGTTGTAGTCACCTGAACCGAAGTCAACGCGATCATAGCTGATCCATGCTGGAGTCTTCTCCTCGGTGGTGTTCCACATGATGGTCTTCCAACCCTCGAAAGGCTCGTCTGCATTGAGGAAATCAACCTTTACATAAACGTCCTTCATATCTGAGTAACGGTCAACCTGGATGTTTGACTTAGCAGGAGTATTACCTACGCCACGGAAGGTAGGAACTACAGGAATGATGGTACCATCTGGGTTGAAGTGGAGCTCATCGATACATACCGACCTGTTCTTGTCGAAGTATGGAGAGTAGTCATTGTGGTGATAGAAGAGATACCACTGGCCCTTGAAGTTGATAACAGAATGGTGGTTGGTCCAGCAGATGGTCTCTGACTGCTCCATGATCTTGCCGACGAACTTATAAGGTCCGAGAGGCTTGTCTGCCATAGCATAAGCGAGGCACTCACGCTCCTTCTCAACCCATGGGAAGGTATAGTAGTACTTACCGTTAGCCTTGAAAAGGAAAGGGCCCTCTGTCATTCCCTTAGGAAGAACGCTAGAAACGTTGTAAGGCTCACCTACTACAGAAAGCATGTCATTGCTGAGCTGCTGAACCTGGAGACCACGACCTGACCAAGCGAGGTAAGGAGTGCCATCATCGTCGATGAAGATACATGGGTCGATACCGCCGATGCCCTGGATAGGCTCAGCCTGAGGTACGAACGGACCTACAGGAGTATCAGAGATAGCCACACCGATACCGTTGCCGGCAAACCTCTGTCCCTCCTTAGGCTTCTGGCCTGCAGGGAAGTAGAAATAGTACTTGCCGTTCTTGTAGTTACAGTCTGGTGCCCACATGTTGTAGCCCTTCGCGTTCACCCATGGAACATCCCTCTGATCGAGGATAACACCATGGTCAACCCAGTCAACGAGGTTGTCTGAAGAGTATACATGGTAATCAGCCATTACGAACCAGTCCTTTCTTGCATAGTCGTAAGGAGCTGGAATATCATGCGATGGATAGACGTATACACGTCCATCGAACACATGAGCAGAAGGGTCTGCGGTAAAGTTACCCGAGATGATCGGGTTCTGTGCCGAAAGCGACACTGAAGCGAGCAGCATAGCTGCAGGGATCAGTAATTTTTTCATATTAATTTAGGATTTGTGTTATTTACTTTGCTGGCTCGATCACACGGTAGTTGCCACTGAGATGCATGAATGCAAAGAGGCGAAGAATACCGTCATAGTACGCATCGAAATATCCGTCCTCGTAAGGCTCGTTCTTGCTGTTCCAGAGCCTGTCCACGAACTCGCCGCAGATGTCGTTGTCAGCCGCGAGAGTGACAGCAGCTGCAGTAGCGACGAAACCGACAGAGTGACGGAGACCGTTGCCCTGATATGCGCTCTGACCTGCTGACCAGACGTAGTCAGGAGTTGTGCCATCTACGTTGTACTGGTCAACGAATTCGTCGATACCCTGGGAGTAGAGGAATGACTGGATAGTGTTTGCATAGTTGTTCTGCCACTCCTTGTCTGCGCAAGCCCATGAATAGTCGAGAGCGATGTTCATAGGGACGCGCCATGAATCATAGCGGAAAGTAGTCTCCTCCCTACCGCCGAACCTCTTCATAAATGAACCGTCGTAGTTGTTGTAATCAGGGTTGAGACCGGTCTCAGAGTTGATTGACTTGTGGAGATACTCACGGCTGGCCTTCGCACACTCACGATAGAAATCCGCGCGGCCGTCGTTTGCCCAGCGTGCCCACACCTCGTAGAATGCTGGAAGATGGTATGAAGGATCGGTATAGTTCACACCGAAACCGTCAGGCGTGAAAGTGATGAGGTGGTGCTCCTTGTTGATGAAAGGCATGATACCAGCCTCGCTGCCATCCTTCTCCCATGAGCAGTTGAGGATGTTCTG
>NZ_JBAEER010000183.1:0-5289 GCF_056207615.1 Candidatus Cryptobacteroides sp.
TTCCGCGCCACCAACCGCATCAACCAGAATGGTCCGGACGAACTCGGAACCCGCAACACCGCACAGCTCCTGAACCTCAACAGGGACTTCCTCAAGAGCGATTCCCCTGAGCTCAAGGCATGGCTCAGGCTCTACAACCGCTGGGACCCGGAACTTTTCATCGACTGTCATGTCACCAACGGCGCCGACTTCCAGTACGTGATGACCTACGACATCGAGAACCATGGAAAGGCGATGACCGAACCTCTGCACAGCTTCTCGCTCAATGTCTTCGAGAAGGAGTTCAATGAGAGGATGACGAAGGCCGGCTTCCCCATGTTCCCGTACTGCGAGTATGACCGCACCTATGCGCCCGAGCTCGGAGCGACGCTGGACGTTTTCGACCCGCGCTATTCGCAGAGCTACGTCGCATATCGCAACCGTCTCGGCGTCCTGCTCGAGACACATATCTACAAGCCGTACAAGGAGCGCGTGATGGCAACCCTCGAGTCCATCAGGCAGTGCGCATACATACTCCAGGACCACAAGAAGGAGCTCCAGAGTTCCATCAAGCAGGCAGACAAGGCCACCGCGAGCGCCGAGTACAGGAAGAATCCTTTCCCTATCAGATACGAGATCGACAGAGATGTCGTGACTTATGTGGACTATCTCGGATGGCAGCGAGACACAGTGAAGAGCGACCTCTCTGGAGGCCAGTGGGTGAAGCACAACTACGACAAGCCTATGACATACCGCGTGCCTCTGTTCGGGCAGCAGAAGACAACGATGGAGATACGTATCCCCAAGGCTTACGTGATCATGCCCCAGTACAGCTATCTCTGCGAGCTGCTCGATCTGCATGACCTGAAATACACGGTCACATCGGAGGACAAGGAGATCGAGGTCGAGACCTACCGATACAACGGAGGTACTTTCTCTACTCGTCAGAGCGAGGGCCGCGTACCTCTGATTTCGGTAAGCTACAGCACCCAGAGCGAGAAGCTCCTTTGCCCGAAGGGCAGCATAGTCGTCGACATGGACCAGCCTAACGCGAAGCTCGCCGTCTACCTCTTCGAGCCGGACGCTCCCGGTTCACTCACCTATTGGGGATTCTTCAATTCCCATGTCCAGCCTGGCAACGAGTTCTGGATCAACCAGGCATACATGGAGGTCAAGGGCCGCGAGATGCTCCAGACCGCCCCTGCGATACGCGCAGAGTTCGAACAGAAGATGAAGGACCCGTCCTTTGCAGGCAGCCCGGACGCAATCCTCAACTACTTCTACGAGATCTGCCGCAAGCAATCCCACCAGGACAACGAGCTCCATCCGGTATGGAGACTGATGGACTAGATTCCTCCGCCGTCCTCGAAAAGCATTTCTGTAACGACCTTACCCTGGAGAACCTTCGAATAGGCAGGGACGTCGTGCGTGAGCCATACGTTACCTCCGATCACCGAGTCATGGCCGATGGTGACCCTTCCCAGGATCGACGTGTTCGAATATACGGTGACATTGTCCTCCAGAATAGGGTGACGTGGAATGTTCACCGGAAGTCCTGCCGCATCGTAATGGAAGTTCTTCGCGCCCAGGGTCACGCCCTGGTAGAGCATGACATGCTGGCCGATGATGCAGGTCTCTCCTATCACGACACCGGTTCCGTGGTCTATGGCGAAATACTCGCCTATCCTTGCCGCAGGGTGTATGTCGACACCCGTTTCTCCGTGCGCGATTTCCGTTATGATTCTCGGGATGATGGGGACTCCGAGCCCATGAAGGAAATGGGCTGCGCGGTAATGTATCATCACCTTGATGCTGGGATAGCTGAGCACGACCTCGGCCAGCGAAGACACTGCCGGGTCATTGGTCGCGATGGCCTCGACGTCCGTCATCAGAAGGCGTCGGATCTCCGGGATGGCCGCGACGAAGGCATCCGCCACCTGTGAAGAGCCGGTCTGCGCCCTCAAGATGTCTGCGATAGTTCCCAATGAGGATACCTTTCCGAAAACCTCCGGAAAGAGTTCGTTCCTCAGCAGGACCATCATCTTCTTAAGTTCCTCCGGAGAAGGAAGAGTCAATCCCTCCGGTATCTCGAATCCTTTCATGACCTATCCCTGGAAAAGTGAAGTTGACAGATATCTTTCTCCCGTATCCGGAAGCAGAGCGACTATGAGCTTACCCGCGTTCTCTTCCTTTCGCGCGAGTTCCATCGCTGCATGGAAAGCTGCGCCGGAGGAAATTCCCACGAGGACGCCCTGTGTGCTTGCAAGCAGCCTTGCGCCGGCGAATGCATCTGCATCCGAGACAGGCATGACCTCGTCCACCACTTCATTGTCATAAATGGCTGGAACGAAGCCTGCACCTATGCCCTGAATGCCGTGCTTTCCCGAAACGCCTGTGGACAGGACGGCAGAGCTGGCTGGCTCGACGCCTATGACCTTGACCCCTGGCTTATGTTCCTTCAGGGCCTTGCCTGTTCCGCTGATCGTGCCTCCTGTACCTACGCCTGCGACGAAGATGTCCACAGCGCCCTCGGTGTCGGCCCATATCTCTTCTCCGGTGGTCTTATAATGGGCACGAGGATTGGCTGGATTGTCGAACTGGCCCAGAATTACGGCACCAGGGATGGAAGCCCTCAGTTCCTCTGCCTTTGCGATTGCGCCCTTCATTCCCTCGGCGCCGGGGGTCAGAACCAGCTGCGCGCCATAGGCCTTCAGAAGGTTGCGTCTTTCCATGCTCATGGTATCAGGCATGGTCAGGATGGTCTTATATCCTTTCACAGTGCCGACCCAAGCAAGGCCGACTCCGGTATTTCCGCTGGTGGGTTCGATGATGGTGGCTCCGGGCTTGAGGATACCGCTTGCTTCTGCATCCTCTATCATGGAAAGGGCGACGCGGTCCTTTGCGCTGCCGCCAGGGTTGAAGAGTTCCAATTTGACTACGAGTCTGGCCTTCAGGCCTTCCAGGCCCTTGATTTCGAGAAGCGGCGTATGGCCGACCAGCTCTGTAATGCTTGAATAGATCATATCAATCAGCTTTAGGTGAATTCAAAAGTAGCTTTTTTTTCGCAATAATGAGCCCATAATACATATCTTTGTCCATATCGTCCGTTCTAGTATATGGAATATCTGTCAAAGGAATGCTACGACAGCATCGCCGCCGAGCTCAACAATCTCATCGACGTAGAGTACCCTAAGATCAAGGATGCTCTCTCCGAGGCGCGTGCCCAGGGAGACCTGAGCGAGAACTTCGGCTACCGCGCTGCGAGAAGGGCCCAGGCGAAGATGATCAGCAGGATCAACTATCTGCAGAAGGTCCTGAAGTACTCCAGGGTGATAGACACGACCGCACTCCCGAAGGACCAGGTCAGCCTGCTCAGCAAGGTCGAGTTCACGAACATGGCCACGGGGAAGCAGATGTGCTACACTATAGTCAGCCCCCACGAAATGAACCTCCAGGAAGGCAAGATCTCCCTGAAGTCCCCTATCGGCCAGGCGCTGATGGGCGGAAAGGTCGGTGACCTTGTCGAGGCTCACGCTCCCGCCGGCACCCTCCGTCTCCGCATCGACAGCATCTCGATGGGCGAATGATAAAGCTAGATGATTGCGATGCACTCCATCTCCACGAGCCATGCAGGGCGGCAGACAGGAGCAAGCACGAACTCGGCATTCAGTCCGGGACACCTCTCGTCGATGATTGACTTCACCGCAAGGTAGTCAGCGGTATCCCTCAGATAGACGACAGCCATCACTATGTCACCGAGTCCGGCAGAGGTCTCGGAAAGAAGAGCCTCGATGTTCTCGAGCATGCGGAGGGTCTGCATCCTCACATCCCCCGGATGGAGAACCTGCCCCTTGGAATCGATGCTCGCAGTACCGCTGATGTAGGCATGGGTCCTGTCCTCGAAATGCACGGCCGTACCTCTCTCGAAGGTCACTCCGTAGTCCGCGGTCGGGCTGAGATGGTCCTTCGCATACAGATGCTGGATCTGCCCCGGCCTGAGTCCTCGTGCCGCCACCGCGTCCATCGTGACGAACCTCATCGGTTCCGGATGACGGCCCTCGATACCGGTGCTCGCGATGAAATGGGTGTCCGGAGTAAGGCCGATGGTATTGAAATAGTCTCTTCTGCCCTTTACGACGCCACCGTAGTTCACGTCCACGTCATGAACATAGATCCATGTCCTGATGCAGTCATGTGCGACGCTAAGTCCCCTCTCCCGGAGCTTATGTCCATAGTCCGCGAAGATATCCTCCATCTGCGCGAGAGAACCTTCGGAAGATGAGCTCATATATGCATCCCATACGAGGTCCATGGTGCAGGCACCGTCGTCGGTGGAATATACCCAGGCGGCGAGCTTCGTGCCGTCCAGCGGAGGCTGCTGGATGTATGAGACCGGATATGGCGCAGAAGCCATGGTCTCGGAAAGAGCAGGATGCTGGTTCGCCGCGTCGCTCAGGAAGAACCTCACGAAGCGTACCTTTCTCTCTGCTGCAATACCGTCAAGCGCATCCACCACGGCTTCCATCTGCTCTCCGAAAGGCATTCCTGCCTGAGGCATCCTGATGAAACTGTGGTACTCCTTTACTCCTGTTCCGGCCTTGGGGCTGAACTCTTTCGTCAATACAATCGCTGTCATGCTGCAAAGATACATCTAAAGATTAATTTGACCGCATTTAGGTTTTTCCTGGCAGAAAATGGAAATTAATTCTTAACTTTGGTTTACCCCAAATTACACTAACTGGTACAATCTCTATTTTCATTAAAACCAAAACTTTTCAAAATGAAAAAGTCAGTATTCTCTATCTTGGCTGCCATGACAATCTGCATGGGCGCCAATGCACAGGAAATCAAGGAAGACTTCAAGCCTTCTGAGCTCAATCAGCCAGGTCAGGAGTATCCTATGGTAAACTCTCAGGGTTACGCACGCTTCCGCATCAACGCTCCAGGTGCTGCTCAGGTAAGAGTAAGCCTCGGTCTCGGTGGTCAGGGCGGTACAGTCCTCAAGCATGTAGGTGACGGTATCTGGGAAGGTACAACCGACGGTCCTATGGACGAGGGATTCCACTACTATCACGTATTCCTCGACGGGGGCATGTTCAATGATCCTGGTACCAACAACTACTACGGCTCAACCCGTTGGGAGTCTGGTATCGAGATTCCTGCTCACGACAGGGCATTCTACGAGGAAAGAAACGTACCTCACGGAAACGTACAGCAGGTTCTCTTCTGGTCTGAGAGCACCAAGCAGCTCCGCAAGGCTTTCGTATACACTCCTGCAGGTTATGGCGATCCTAAGAACAAGACCAAGTA
>NZ_JBAEER010000184.1:0-9354 GCF_056207615.1 Candidatus Cryptobacteroides sp.
TTGGTCATACCGTAGGTCATGACAATGATGAAAGGCTTGATCTTACCCTCAGCGATGAGGTTGTCCATGATGAGGTTTGCGTGGCCCTGGTTAGACCATGCATACTCGTTCTCACCCCAACCGTGCTGGAGGTAGAGTACAGGGTACTTGGTCTTGTTCTTAGGATCGCCATAACCTGCAGGAGTGTATACGAAAGCCTTGCGGAGCTGCTTGGTGCTCTCAGACCAGAAGAGAACCTGCTGTACGTTTCCGTGAGGTACGTTCTTCTCTGCGTAGAAATCTGCGTCGTGAGCAGGGATCTCGATACCAGACTCCCAACGGGTTGAGCCGTAGTAGTTGTTGGTGCCAGGATCGTTGAAGATACCGCCGTCGATAGATACATGATAGTAGTGGAATCCCTCGTCCATTGGACCTGAGGTTGTACCTTCCCAGATACCGTCACCCATGTGCTTGAGAGTGGTACCACCCTGCCCACCGAGACCGAGGCTTACCTTAACCTCTGCTGCACCTGGAGCGTTGATGCGGAAGCGTGCATAACCCTGAGAGTTTACCATAGGATACTCCTGACCTGGCTGATTGAGCTCAGAAGGCTTGAAGTCTTCCTTGATTTCCTGTGCATTGGCACCCATGCAGATAGCGAGAGCTGCCAAAGATGTGAACAAAGACTTTTTCATCTGTTAAAAATTTAGTGGTTTATTGAGTGAATTTGTGTCCATTAACTCTATGGTATCACAAATATATGAAAAAGTGCACAATCGCAAACGGAAATCTTTGCTAATTTTGTGTTGTAAACTGACGTTGATATGAAGAACTACTTCAGATATATTGTTTCCGTTGTAGCAATTGCCTTTTGCATGAGCATTGGCACAGAGCCGGCATATGCGAAAAGATTCATCCCTAAGAAATCGAAGGCACAGGCCGTGATCTTTTTCGATAATGATGTCCACAGCCATGTCGACGGATATGCAGTTGCCGCGAAACTCAAGAAGGACGCACTCAATGCGGGAATTGATGCCTGCCTTGTCTCGAGCGGCGATTATGTTCAGGGTGCCAGCCTCGGTGCCAGCACGAAAGGTGGATCAATTGTCGAGATCATGAATACAGCCGGATATGACGCCGTGACTCTCGGAAACCACGAGTTCGACTATGGTATGCCTCGACTTGCGGAACTGTCCAAGGCCTTGAACGCGACCATCGTGGATTGCAATCTCTATGACCTGAGGACGGGCAGAATGTTTGCTCCGTACAAGATCTTCCAGATGGGCGGAGTGAAGGTTGCTTTCCTCGGAATATCGACCCCATATAGCTTCGTCTCGTCCGTCCCTTCATATTTCCAGGATGACAAGGGTAACATGGTCTACTCGCTCTGTGCAGATAATCTATATGAAGTCGTGCAGGAATCTGTGGATAATGCACGCAAGGAGGGCGCTGACTACGTGATTGTGCTTTCGCACCTGGGAGACGACATCTATTTCGACCCGATCAATTCCCATGAGCTTATCGCAAACACACGCGGAATAGACGTGGTTCTCGACGGACATTCGCACCATTTCCTTCCTGCATGTCACCGCAGGAACATGGATGGAGAGCCTGTGATGCTGACTCAGACCGGTTCCTATTTCGACTATGTGGGTTGTCTTACCATCTCACCCAAGGGCAAGATCTCAGCAAAGCTCATACGCAGCTCGAAGGTCAAGGAGAGAGACGCAGCTACTCTTGCCGTCATTGACAAGGTGAAGAAGGACTACGAATCCGTCGGTTCGCGTGTGGTCGGACGCAGCGAGACGGAGATGATCTTCGCCGATGCCTCGAGTCCACGCATCGTCAGGGAGAGGGAGTCCGGACTCGGCGATTTCTGCGCCGATGCCATCAGACTCACGATGGGTACCGAGATATCCATGCTCGGAGGTGGCTCGATCCGCGCTGCCATCAATAAGGGCGATGTCACCTACAACGACCTTTTCACCTGCTTCCCGTTCCGTAACACTATAGGTATAACGACTCTCAGCGGCCAGCAGATACTGGACATACTCGAGTTCTCGGTGGCGACGCTTCCTGCCGAGTTCGGCGGCTTCCTGCAGGTGTCCGGAATCAAGTTCGACGTGAACGTACGCATCGACAGCCCGGCACGCATCGATTCGAACAAGATACTGGTCAGCTTCGAGGGCGATAAGAGGAGAGTGGACAATGCCATGGTCCTCAACAAGGAAGGGGAGTACGAGCCTCTCCAGCGTGACCGTTTATACACCGTGTCCGGAAGCACCTATCTTCTCATAGAGCACGGCGACGGATATGAGCATCTGTTCCAGGGCACGAAGACCGTGGACACGAAGATCGACGACGTGGACATACTCGAGCGCTATATCACGGAAAACCTCGGCGGAGTCATTCCTGTCCGATACGCAAATCCGGAAGGTAGAATCAAAATCCGCTACTAAGCTATGTTAAGAAACTTTCTCGCGGTCGGTCTCGGAGGTGCGCTCGGCGCCATGCTCCGTTACGGAATGACCCAGCTGGGCAATATACTCGGCTGGTCGTCCAATCTTTCAACTTTCGCAGTGAACGTGATCGGTTCATTCATCATGGGAGTGCTCGTCTCATCGTGCCAGCAGGGCACATGGCTGCTGCTCGCGACGGTCGGAGTATGCGGCGGCTTCACGACTTTCAGTACCTTCTCCAACCAGACGGTGAACCTCCTCCAGCAGGGCAAGTTCGGACCGGCACTTCTCTACGCGCTCGGCACCGTTGTCGTATGCGTCCTGGCCGCATGGCTCGGATGTCTGCTCGGTCAGAAGCTCAGATAGGCTGAAAATTCTCCCAAAACACATGTTCCATTCGCCACAGTATAGGGCCGAATCGCCACAAATGGCGGGTCCGTTCGGCACAAATGGGCAATAGAGTGCATTCCATTGCATATTCCATATAGAACTTTGCGGTGAAACCAAACCTCAGAACTATATGGAATCATTCATCAAACTGTTCCATTCTTCAGTGGCGGATTGCTGGGATAACAAGGCAATCTCGCAGTTTCACGTGAAGGAACTTAACTATTCGGAATTCGCCAAAGAGATCGCAGTCCTCCAGGATATGTGGAGCGCAGCCGGACTCCAGAGAGGAGACAAGATCTCCATCAATGCAAAGAGCGGCGTTAACTGGATGACAGTATTCATGGCATCCGTAACCGGCGGCTATGTGAGCGTCCAGCTCTTCAACGGCTTCACCCCAGCCGACACCCAGAAACTCGTATCACATTCGGATAGCCGCATTCTCTATACGGAGAAGGCAATCTTCTCGGCGATGGACTTCGAGTCCATGCCAGAGCTTCTTGCGGCAATCGACGTCGAGTCCGGCGAACTTCTCGCTTCGAGAAACGGATTCGAGGCTGTATACAACAACCGCTATGCGGCATTCGATGCAAAATATCCTCAGGGATATGGCAAGTCGGACTTCCTTGACAGGATCGCAAATGCTCCTGAGATCGGAATGGACGATATGTGTGCTATCATGTATACTTCCGGCTCGACAGGCAATCCTAAGGGCGTAATGCTCAACGTGAGGAACTTCAGCGCAAATGTCAAGCTCGTCAGCGAGAAACTCCCTATGCGTCGTGGCGAGAATCATTTCAGCGTTCTTCCTTATGCCCATATCTTCGGTCTTACCGTCGACGGCGTGACTTCTCTCAGTGTCGGTATGCATCTCTGCATACTCGGCAGGCTCCCTCTCCCAAGTACGCTCAAGGAAGCATTCCTGGAGCTCCGTCCAGCGGTGTTCTTCGCAGTTCCGCTCATCCTCAGCAAGTTCGTCGACTATGTGCTCGGCGATGTGCTCAAGGACGAGGAGAACAAGGCAAAGCTCGACAACTACGAGGAGAACCCAGAGTTCTGCGACGAACTCAGACAGATGGTGATGGACGCCATGGGCGGCCGTCTCGAGGCTTTCGCAACCGGTGGCGCAGCGATTCCGCCAGATGTGGAGTCAATGCTCGCATTCAAGCTCAAGACTCCTTTCATCACCGGATACGGTATGACTGAGACCGCACCTGTGATCTCTCTCGGACCTGTGGGCAACTACAAGGCGAAGTCTTGTGGTATGGTATACAAGGACTATATCGACGTCAAGGTCAATTCGCCTATGCCACATACCATCCCTGGCGAGGTGCTCGTAAAGGGCGACATCGTATTCATGGGATACTATAAGAACCCTGAGGCTACCAAGGAGGTACTTTCTGCAGACGGTTGGCTCAGGACAGGTGACGTCGGCATCATCGACGAGGACAACATCCTCTTCCTCTCAGGCCGTTGCAAGAACATGATACTCGGAACCAACGGACAGAATATCTTCCCTGAGGAGATCGAGGTTGTCCTCAATTCTCTTCCTTATGTTGCCGAGTCCATCGTTGTGATGAGGAACAATGCGATCCACGCCATCATCGTCCCTAACGGAAATGCCGTGGAGGAGGCTGGCTTCGATGCCCAGACCGTGAATGCTGTAATGAAGGAGAACATCAACTACCTGAACAGCCAGATACCTAAGTATTCGGCCGTGAACACCTTCGAGCTCAGGTTCGAGGCTTTTGCCAAGACACCTAAGGGCAGCATCAAGCGTTTTATGTACGCTTGACGAACTTGTCCTGCGAAGGATTGAGTTCAAGAAGACGCGCAAGCGTCTGTTTATAATAGCTCTTTGAAACTGAAACCTCCTTACGGTCGGGATTGTCGAGAACGATGGTCGCACAATTGTGACCTCGCATGAACTGCTCGAGATGGCCCAGGTTCACGATATATGAACGATGGCACCTGACGAGCGTGGTTCCTGCGATTGCGGACTCGAGTTTCTGGGTAGGACAACGAAGCATGTACTTGTGCTGCTTTCCTTCCGACTCGTAGTAGATCTGAACGTAATTGTCCTGGGCTTCCATGTAGAAGATAGAATCTACATCCAGTGCGATTGCCGGATCTCCCTTGTAGTCGTGGAGCAGTAGCTTCCCGCTCTGATCCTCGGAACCTATCCCGGCCCGGAGGGCTTCATATTCCTCCCTGAGGGCTCTGTTTGCCGCAATCAGCGACAGGTAGCCATAGGGGATTGCGAGAATGAGGCCCACGCAGAGCGCCGCCTTGAAGATCAGAGGCAGATCGGTATGCAGGGTGTTTCCCGTCGCTGCCGGAGTAAGCGCGAGGTATACGAGCGCGATCACGAGATATTCAGAAATAGCCCAGAGTACGAACTTGCCGGCAGTGAGGACCCTCCTCGACTGGAAGTGGTACATGGCTATCTTGCTCAGACCCATCAGAAGGATGGCGATGAGGTAGAATAATATCGTGAAAGCGAAGTGTCTGGCTGGTTGGAAGCCTATCCAGATAGTTGCCGAGAACGGCCTGTATATCAGGAGGAAAGGTATGGAGAAAAGGAATATGACAAGGACGGAAACCGTCAGAAATCCTTTCGAAAACAGGTATTTTGGCATTTCCATGGTCTAGAATCTTACACGTAAAAACGGCGCAAGATACAAAAAGATTTTTAATCCGACATGAACACAGAAAGACGCGTAGTCATTACAGGAATGGGAGTCATATCCCCAATCGGCAATAGTGTCGAGGACTTCAAGACCTCGCTGATGGCCGGAAAATGTGGCATCTCAGAGCTCGATCTCGGAGACTCAGAGGAGGCTAAGGGTATCAATATCAAGGTCGCAGGACAGGTCAGGGACTTCGTGCCTGCCGAGCATGGCCTCACGACCCAGGACGCTCGCAGGAGCGATCGCTACAGCCAGTTCGCAGTGGCGGCTTCGCTCCAGGCGATGGAACACAGCGGACTCAAGGTGGACGAGAATATCTCTTCGGAGAGACTCGGAGTCTACATGGGCTCCGGAATCGGTGGTCTTGAAACCTTCGTACGTCAGGCCAAGAACATGATAGAGAATGGCGGCGGTATGGTTTCGCCACTCTTCATCCCGATGATGATCGCAAACATAGGTGGCGCTAACGTAGCCATCAGACTCGGTGCCCAGGGCCCATGCCTCACCACCGTGTCAGCCTGCGCCAGCGGAACCAATGCGATAGGCGAGGCTTTCCTTGCAATCCGCAGGGGAGACGCAGACGCAATCGTCGCAGGCGGTAGCGAGGCAGCCATCAATCCTATCGCTCTCGGAGGTTTCCAGAATGCCCGTGCACTCTCGACCGAAGCTGATCCAATGAAGGCTTGTCTTCCGTTCGACGCACGCAGAAGCGGATTCGTAATCGGAGAGGGCGCCGGTGTCGTGATTCTCGAGGAATATGAGCATGCGATGGCCCGCGGAGCGAATATCATCGCTGAACTCGCCGGATATGGAAACACCTGCGACGCACACCATGTGACCGCACCTTCTCCTGATGGAAAGCCCGCGGCAAGAGCCATGAAGCATGCGCTCGACCAGGCCGGATTCAAGGACGGAGAATCGCTCTACATCAATGCCCATGGTACCGGAACCCACCTCAACGACAAGTGCGAGACTCTCGCGATGAAGCTTGCCCTCGGCGAGGATCAGGCACGCAAAGCTGTGGTCAGCTCGACGAAGTCCATGACCGGACACATGCTTGGTGCTGCCGGCGCAATCGAGGCTGTGGCCTGCGCCATTGCAATCCAGGAAGGCATGGTTCCACCGACCATCGGACTCACCGAACCGGATCCGGAGTGCGACCTCGACTATGCACCGCTCCAGGCCCGCAAGATGGACATCGACGTTGCCATGTCCAATTCGCTCGGTTTCGGCGGACACAATGCCGCGATAGTCCTCAGGAGGTTCTAAGTATGTTGAAATCGTTCAGATAAAGATGGAAAGAGAAGAAATAAAGAAGCTGTTGCCGCACAGGGAGCCTATGCTCCTGGTCGACGAGATGCATCTCGAGGGCGACAGCTGCGTATCAAGATACGAGGTAAGGGGGGACGAGTTCTTCCTCCAGGGCCATTTCCCGGGCATGCCGACCGTTCCCGGGGTCATACTCTGCGAGATGATGGGCCAGGGCTCTGCGCTGCTGCTTCAGGAGAAGCTCGACGGCAAGACCGTACCTATGTTCGTGGGTATGGAGAGCGTCCGCTTCAAACGCTCGGTGCATCCGGGCGACGTCGTGGAGACCCATTCGAAGCTCAAGGAATGCAGGGCAAACCTCGTTTTTGTTGAATCCAAGGCCACCGTTGGCGGAAAGCTCTGCTGTTCTGCACACTTGAGCGTGGCCCTCGTAGCACCAAACGAATAATATGATCAATATACCAAATCTGCTCCGCGGCAAGGTGGCAATCATCACCGGTGGAGTTCGTGGAATAGGATATGCGATTGCGGAGAGTTTCGCGGCCGCAGGTGCCGACCTCATCGTCACAACCACTCGCGAACCGGAGAGTTCTTCTGAGGAACTTGAGCGTCTCCGCTCTTATGGAACCCGCGTCGTGGCAATGCGCCTGAACGTCGCAGACAAGTCCGAGGTCGCAGAAAGGCTTCCGGAGCTTGTCAAGGAGATGGGTGGAGTGGACATCCTGGTGAACAATGCAGGAATCACACGAGACGGCCTTCTCCTGAGGATGAGTGAGAAGGACTGGGACGATGTGCTCTCGGTCGACCTCAAGTCTTCGTTCAACACTATCCAGGCGGTGCTTCCTTTCATGCTTCGCAAGAAATCAGGCAGCATCATCAACATCTCCAGCATAGTCGGTGTCAACGGCAATCCAGGCCAGTGCAACTATGCAGCGGCCAAGGCCGGCCTGATAGGAATGAGCCGCTCCTTGGGCAAGGAGATGGGCCCTAAGGGCATACGCACGAACTGTATCGCTCCAGGCTTCATACTCACCGACATGACTGCCGGAATGCCGGAGAATGTGGTCGAGGATTGGAAGGGCCGTATCGCTCTCAGACGTCCAGGAACCCCATGTGACGTTGCTGGAGTGGCACTTTTCCTGGCATCGGATATGTCAGCTTATGTGAACGCCCAGGTCATCAACTGCTGCGGCGGGATGTAAAAATCGAAAATTATGGCAGGGATACTTGAAGGAAAGAAGGGCATCATCTTCGGAGCCCTCAACGATAAGTCAATCGCGTGGAAGGCGGCTGAGGCTGCAGTGCGCGAAGGTGCGTCAATCGTGCTTACAAACACGGCGATGGCGCTCCGTTTCGGAACAATGGATGAGCTCGCACAGAAGTGCTCGGCTCCGGTGGTGGTCGCAGACGCAACCAGCATCGAGGACCTCGAGAAGCTCGTGGACGAGACCATGAGCCATTTCGGCGGCAAGTTCGACTTCGTCCTCCACTCTGTGGGCATGTCTCCGAACATCAGGAAGAACATTCCATACGAGACTCTCAACTACGACTTCCTCTCGAAGACTCTGGACATCTCTGCCGTTTCCTTCCACAAGCTCCTCAAGGTGCTCTATGCGAAGGATGCGCTCAATGACAACGGCTCGGTGGTGGCGCTCAGCTACATCGCCGCTGACCGTGCGGTCGGTGGGTACTCGGACATGGCGGATGCGAAGGCTCTCCTCCAGTCCATCACCAGGAACTTCGGCACCATCTACGGTCGCCGCAACGGCGTCAGGGTCAACACCGTCTCCCAGTCTCCGACCATGACCTCGGCAGGTCAGGGAATAGCCGGTATGGACAAGATGTTCGATTACGCTGACAGGCTCTCGCCGCTCGGAAATGCGTCCGCAGAGGACTGCGCCGACTACCTCGTGACCCTTTTCAGCGACTATACCAGGAAGATAACCATGCAGAACCTCTACAGTGACGGCGGATTCTCCAGCATGGTGATAACTCAGGAGATGTTCTAGGATATGAAGGCTTTTCTTTTTCCAGGGCAGGGTTCCCAGTTCGTGGGAATGGGCAAGGATCTCTACGAGAGATCACCACGTGCCAAGGAGTTGTTCGAGCAGGCTAACGAGATACTCGGATACAGGATCACAGACATCATGTTCGAGGGA
Source organism: Candidatus Cryptobacteroides sp. (assembly GCF_056207615.1). Classification (NCBI taxonomy): domain Bacteria; kingdom Pseudomonadati; phylum Bacteroidota; class Bacteroidia; order Bacteroidales; genus Candidatus Cryptobacteroides; species Candidatus Cryptobacteroides sp. Next base: position 8,944 of record NZ_JBAEER010000184.1, read on the forward strand.
ACTGACGAGCAGCTTCGCCAGACCCGCGTGACCCAGCCTGCGGTTTTCCTCCATTCTGTGATTACCGCCATCTGCATGATGGACCAGGATGAGCATCCGGACATGGTCGCAGGACACTCCCTCGGTGAATTCTCAGCCCTCGTTGCATCTGGCGCGCTGTCCTTTGCAGATGGCCTGAAGCTCGTCTATGAGCGTGCGATGGCCATGCAGCAGGCATGCGAGATGAATCCTGGCTCGATGGCTGCGGTCATCAACCTTCCTGACGAGACCATCGCTCAGCTGTGCTCGGAGGTCGAAGGAGTCGTGATTCCGGCGAACTACAACTGTCCTGGCCAGGTTGTCATTTCCGGAGAGAAGGATGCCGTAGCCCAGGCATGCGAGAAGATGCTCGCTGCTGGCGCGAAGAGGGCT
>NZ_JBAEER010000185.1:0-8218 GCF_056207615.1 Candidatus Cryptobacteroides sp.
CGAAGAACTCGCAGTTGGTGATGCCGTTTCCGGCAGCGTTGATCTTGGCGTCCTCGATGGCCTCGGGAACATACTCGATGCCTATCACCTTGGATGCCTTCTTGCTCACGAACTGAGCGATGGTGCCGGTGCCGGTGTAGAGGTCATATACGACCTCGTCTCCGTTGAGCGCCGCAAACTCGCGAGCCACGCTGTAGAGCTTATATGCCTGCTTGGTATTGGTCTGGTAGAATGACTTCGGACCGATCTTGAATCGGAGTCCTTCCATCTCCTCGTAGATGGCTTCGTCGCCGCTGTAGAGCATGCACTCCTGGTCGCCGATGGAGTCGTTCATCTTGGAGTTGATGACATAGTAGAGCGAACTGATCATAGGGAACTGCGCGAGAACTGCGTCGAGGAGAGCCTCACGCGCCTTGACGTCCTCATGCCAGAAGACGATGATGAGCATCACGTTTCCTTTCTCGGTGGTCCTGATGATCATGTTCCTGAGGAAACCCTCATGGTTGCGGATGTCGAAGAAAGGAAGGTCGTGCTCGAAAGCGTAGTTCTTTATGAAGAGCCTGATCTCGTTGGAAGGGGAGGCCTGGAGGTGGCAATGCTCAATGTCAAGCACCTTGTCGAAGAATCTGCCGACATGGAAACCAAGACCCTGACGCTCCTTCTCTGGAATTGCATCCGGATCTTCTCCTTCCTCGATCCACCTTCTGTTGGAGAAAGTGAACTCGAGCTTGTTCCTGTAATATGTAGTTTCGTCCGAGCCCACGATAGGGGTGATCTCCGGAACGTCGAGGTGTCCTATCCTTACTAGCTGGTCGTATACCTGCTGCTGCTTTGCCGCGAGCTGCATCTGGTAAGGGAGCGGCTGCCACTTGCAACCACCACAAGTTCCGAAATGCTTGCAGAAAGGCTCGAGCCTGTCAGGTGAAGGCTTGACCATACGGAGGATGAATCCCTCCATGTAATTCTTTTTCTTCTTGGTGACCTTGATGTCGACTATATCGCCAGGGACAGCGAACTGGACGAAGATCACGGCACCGTCCACATGGGCGAGGGCCTTGCCTTCGGCAGCGACTGCTTCGATAGTAACGTTCTCGAGAATTATCTCCTGATGTTTCCTGGACATGTTCACAATGATTTCGATTGCAAAAATAGCATTTAAATACTAATTTTGACGGGTATCTTATTCACGAAAACACAAGAAATATGCATATTGGCGTTGCTGGAAACATTGGTGCAGGCAAGACAAGCCTCACGAGGATGCTCGCGGAGCAGTATGGATGGACTCCGAGGTTCGAATCCGTTTCCGACAACCCTTACCTCGAGGACTACTACAAGGACATCGCGAGATGGTCCTTCAACCTCGAGATGTACTTTCTGGTGAGACGTCTGGAGGATCTCCGTGCAATTGCGGAAGGCGATCAGGCCATCATTCAGGACAGGACCATATACGAGGGCGTGAACGTGTTCGTCCGCAACAACTATGAGATGGGAAATCTCAGCTACAGGGACTTCACGACCTATATGGAAATCTTCCGCACCATGACATCGGTCACCAAGGCTCCTGACCTTATGATATATCTGCGCTGCTCGGTTCCGCATCTTGTGGGACAGATCCAGAAGAGGGGACGTGACTACGAGCAGAGTATCAGCCTGGAGTATCTCTCCGGCCTCAACAGGCTCTATGAGGAATGGATTGCCGAGTATGAGCACCCACTTCTGATCATCGATGCGGACGATCTTGACTTCGTCAACAACCCAGACGACTTCGCAAAAATAAAAGACCGCATCGACGCTTGTCTCTACGGTCTTTTCTAAAGTATTTCCTAGCGGATATTATTCGTAATCCTGCCAGCTCTTGATCTGGATGTCAGCAAGAGACTTGCGGCAGATTGCCTCCATGAAGGCGCTCGCAAGGCGTGCGTTGGTGATGAGTGGAGTATTGTGGTCGATCGCAGCTCTTCTGATGCGATAACCGTTGGTGAGCTCCCTCTTGGTCCTGTTCTTAGGGATGTTGATGATGAGGTCGAACTTGTGCTCTGAAATCATGTTCATGATGTTCGCTCTTTCCTCAGCATGGTTCTCATCAGGCCATCCAACGATGGTTGCAGGAACACCGTTCTCGTTGAAGAACTTGGCGGTACCCTCGGTAGCGTAGATGGTGTAGCCGTTCTTGGTGAGCATTGCTGCCGCATCGAGAAGGGCAACCTTGCTCTTTGCCTCGCCGCTGCTGATCATGATACCCTTGTCCTTAGAAGGGATGTTGTATCCGGTAGCGATGAGTGCGTTGATGAGTGCCTCCTCGTAGTCGTCGCCAAGGCAACCTACCTCACCGGTAGATGACATGTCGACGCCGAGAACAGGGTCTGCGTTCTGGAGACGTGCGAAGCTGAACTGGCTGGCCTTGACACCGATGCGGTCGATATCGAAAGCGCTCTTGTCTGGCTTCTCGTATGGAGCGTCGAGCATGATCTTGGTAGCGGTCTCGATGAAGTTGCGCTTGAGGACCTTGCTGACGAATGGGAATGAGCGGCTGGCGCGGAGGTTACACTCGATCACCTTCACATCGCGGCCCTTTGCGAGGTACTGGATGTTGAATGGACCTGAGATGTTGAGCTCAGCTGCGATAGCGCGGCTCATCTTCTTGATCTGACGTGCGGTAGCGAAGCTGATCTGCTGGGCAGGGAAGACCATGGTGGCGTCACCTGAGTGGACACCGGCATACTCTACATGCTCGCTGATAGCGTACTCTACGATTTCGCCGTTCCTTGCGACTGCGTCGAACTCGATCTCATTGGTCTCAGACATGAACTGAGAGATAACGACTGGGTATTCCTTGCTGACTTCGGTAGCCATCTCGAGGAAACGTACGAGCTCATCGTCGCTGTAGCATACGTTCATCGCAGCACCTGAGAGGACGTATGAAGGACGGACGAGTACAGGGTAGCCTACCTTGTCGATGAATGCCTTCACATCCTCCATAGAGGTGAGGGCGCTCCACTGAGGCTGGTCGATGCCGAGCTGGTCGAGCATTGCGCTGAACTTGTTACGGTTCTCTGCGCGGTCGATGCTGACAGGAGAGGTTCCGAGGATTGGAACGCTCTGGCGATGGAGCTTCATCGCGAGGTTGTTAGGAATCTGACCTCCCACTGAGACGATGACTCCGCGAGGATTCTCAAGCTCGATGACGTCGAGGACGCGCTCGAAGGTGAGCTCATCGAAGTAGAGACGGTCGCACATGTCGTAGTCGGTAGACACGGTCTCAGGGTTATAGTTGATCATGATTGACTTGTAGCCGAGCTTGCGCGCTGTCTGGATTGCGTTCACTGAGCACCAGTCGAACTCCACTGAACTACCGATACGGTATGCGCCGGAACCGAGGACGATGACTGACTTCTCGTTGCTGTAGTAGTTGATGTCATCTCCCTCGACTGCGTAGGTCTTGTAGAGGTAGTTGGTGAGCTCAGGATGCTGGCTGCCGACGGTCTCGATCCTCTTCACTGCAGGGAGGATGCCGAGGCCCTTACGATAAGCGCGGACGTTGAGAAGCTCCTTCTCCATGTTGCCCTCGTGCTTGTCGAGAACGAGGCGGGCGATCTGGAAGTCTGAGAAACCGAGGATCTTCGCCTGGCGCATCACATCTGCAGGAACTTCCTCGATAGCCTTGTACTCGCTGAGCTTAGCTGCGAAGTCTACGATGTTCCTGAGCTTCTCGATGAACCAAGGATCGATCTTGGTGAGCTCATAGAGCCTTTCGGTGGTATAACCCTCCTGGAGGGCCTGTGCGATGGCGAAGATACGCAGGTCGGTAGGATTTGCGAGCTCGTCATCGAGGTTGTCGAAGTGGATGTGGTCGTTGCATACGAAACCGTGCATGCCCTGGCCGATCATGCGGAGACCCTTCTGGATGAGCTCCTCGAAGGTACGTCCGATACTCATGATCTCACCGACTGACTTCATGCTTGAACCGATGCGACGGCTGACGCCGTTGAACTTGGTGAGGTCCCAGCGAGGGATCTTGCAGATGAGGTAGTCGAGTGAAGGAGCGACATAAGCTGAGTTAGGGGTACCCATCTCACCGATCTGGTCGAGAGTGTAGCCGAGAGCGATCTTCGCTGCTACGAATGCGAGAGGATAACCGGTAGCCTTTGATGCGAGAGCTGAGCTTCGTGAAAGGCGGGCGTTGATCTCGATGATACGATAGTCATCGGTGTCTGCGTTGAATGCGAACTGGATGTTGCACTCGCCGACGATTCCGAGGTGCTTGACGCACTTGATGGTGATATCCTGGAGCATCTTGACCTGGTCGTCACGGAGAGAGCAGGTAGGCGCTACGACGATTGACTCACCGGTGTGGATCCCGAGTGGGTCGAAGTTCTCCATGCTTGCGACGGTGAAGCAATGGTCGTTCGCGTCGCGGATGCACTCGAACTCGATTTCCTTCCAACCCTTGAGCGACTCCTCAACGAGTACCTGAGGCGCGAAGGTGAATGCTGACTCAGCGATCTCAGTGAAAGTCTTCTCGTCAGGGCAGACGCCTGAACCGAGACCACCGAGAGCATAGGCTGAACGGATCATGATAGGGTAGCCGATGCGGCGTGCAGCAGCAAGGGCAGTGTCCATGGTCTCACAAGCCTCGCTGACAGGAACCTTGAGGTCTGCCTCGTTGAGTCTCTTGACGAAACGGTCGCGGTCCTCAGTATCCATGATGGCCTCTACGCTGGTACCGAGTACCTGTACTCCGTACTTCTCGAAAGTACCGTTCATGTAGAGTTCTGTACCGCAGTTGAGTCCGGTCTGACCACCCCATGCGAGGAGAATGCCGTCAGGACGTTCTTTCTTGATTACTTCAGTTACAAAATAAGGCGTTACTGGAAGGAAATAAACCTTGTCAGCAATGCCTTCAGATGTCTGGATTGTAGCAATGTTAGGGTTGATGAGGACTGACTTGATACCCTCTTCACGAAGGGCTTTGAGTGCCTGAGAGCCGGAATAATCAAATTCGCCGGCCTGTCCGATCTTAAGTGCACCGGATCCGAGGAGGAGGACCTTCTTGAGATTTGACTTCATATATCGATTTTTGTAAAGTTCCAAAACTGAGCAAAGGTACGAAAAAAAACAAAAACAATCAACAATTGCTTTTGCGGATTTTTATTGGTAGATTTGTTCAGCTATGAACTTCCGCTCCCCGATGATCGTGGAAGGCATGTTTACCACATAAGACACAATATGGGAAAGAAACTACTTCTTGGCGATGAAGCTATTGCTCTCGGAGCCATATATGCAGGATTGAGCGGAGTCTACGCCTATCCTGGAACCCCTTCAACTGAAATCACCGAGTTCATCCAGAATGATCCCCTCGCAAAGGAGCGCGGAATCCACAGCAGGTGGTGCACCAATGAGAAGACAGCGATGGAAGCGGCTCTGGGTATGAGTTACGCTGGCAAGCGCGCGCTCGTGTGCATGAAGCATGTCGGAATGAACGTATGTGCCGACGCGTTCGTGAACAGCGCCATCACCGGTGTGAACGGCGGTCTGGTCGTGCTTGCTGCTGACGATCCATCCATGCATTCATCGCAGAACGAGCAGGACAGCCGCTTCTATGCGGACTTCGCCATGATTCCGGTTCTTGAACCTAGCAACCAGCAGGAAGCATACGACATGATGGCGGATGCGTTTCAGCTCTCGGAGAGTCTCAAGGAGCCTGTGATGCTTCGTATCGTGACGAGGCTTGCTCATAGCCGTGCAGCCGTAGAGGTTGGCGAACCTATGGCAGAGAATCCTCTTGACGTGACTCGTGAAAGCTGGGTACTTCTCCCTGGCAACGCTAGGAAGAAATACGTAGAACTTATTGCCAAGCAGCCGGAGATGAAGAAGGCTGCAGAAGAGTCTATATATAATAGATGTATAGGGTCGGCTTCCGCACCTAGAATAGGTGTCGTAGCCTGCGGAATCGCTTATAACTACGTGAAGGAAGCTGCCGGCGATGACGTGAACGTTCTCAAGATAAGCCAGTATCCTATACCTGAGGATCTTGTGAAAAAGCTTGCTCAGGAGAACGACGTCCTGCTCGTGGCTGAAGACGGACAGCCGGTGGTGGAGAAGGCGGTCAAGGCCTTGCTCGGCGCTGGATATCCTGTCAAGGGACGTCTCACAGGCGATCTTCCAAGGACAGGCGAACTTACTCCTGACAGTGTTGCAATCGCTCTCGGAAAGCCGGCAGGCCCTTCTTTCGAGAAGGCAAAGAATCTCTCAGGAAGGCCTCCGCAGCTTTGTCAGGGCTGCGGTCACAGGGATGTATATGCTGCTCTCAACGAGGTGCTCGCTACCTATCCGGACTATAGGATTTTCGGAGATATCGGATGCTACACCCTCGGTGCGCTTCCTCCTTTCCGTGCGCTTTCGAGCTGCGTGGACATGGGTGCATCCATCACCATGGCAAAGGGTGCAGCTGACGCTGGATTCTTCCCGTCTGTTGCAGTGATCGGTGATTCTACCTTCACCCACAGCGGCATGACCGGACTGCTTGACGCAGTCAACGACAGAAGCAACATCACCGTCATCATATCCGACAACCTCACGACCGGTATGACCGGAGGTCAGGACAGCGCAGGCACGAACAAATACGAGGCGATATGCGTTGGTCTCGGAGTAGATCCAGCACATGTCAGGGTAGTCGTACCGCTCCCTAAGAACATGCCTGAGATCACGAAGGTGATCAAGGAAGAGATAGAATACGACGGCGTGTCCGTCATTATACCACGAAGGGAGTGCATGCAGACCTTGCAGCGTCATCTCCGCGAAGCTAAGAAGAACAATAAGTAATGAAGAAGGACATCATACTTTGCGGTGTGGGAGGACAAGGCATCCTCAGCATCGCGACCATCATAGGCGAGGCTGCAACGAAGGCGGGACTCAATCTCAAGCAGGCGGAGGTTCACGGAATGAGCCAGAGGGGGGGAGACGTCCAGAGCAATCTCAGACTTTCCACCGAGACTATATGGTCCGACCTTATCCCGCTCGGAAAGACTGACGTCGTGATCAGTATGGAGCCGATGGAAGCGCTCCGCTATCTCGAATATCTTGCTCCGGACGGAACCGTCGTCACCAGCAGCAAGCCGTTCGTCAATATCCCGAACTATCCGGACGAAAGCGAGCTCAAGGCGGAGCTGGAGGCTCTTCCTTCTGTTGCCATGCTCGACATCGAGTCAGTCGCAATGGAATCAGGAAATCCACGCGGAGCCAACATGGTGCTCCTGGGAATGGCGGCACCGTATATCGGCATACTGAGCGTTGCTCAGCTGCGCGAGGCCATCGCCGTTGTCTTCGCAAGGAAAGGAGAAGCCATTGTCAATGCCAATCTCAAGGCATTCGACATGGGTGTAGAATCAACAGAAAAATAACCATATAACTATGATACATAATCCAGCAATCGAGTGCATGCCACGTGAGGACATGCGCAAGCTCCAGTCGGAGAGACTAGTCAAGATCGTAAAGACCTGCTATGAGAAGGTCCCTTTCTATAAGAAGAAGATGGACGAGCTGGGAGTGAAGCCGGAGGACATCAAGTCCATCGACGATATCTCCAAGCTTCCTTTCACCACAAAGACAGATCTGAGGGATGAGTATCCTTTCGGTCTCCAGGCTGTTCCTCAGTCCGAGGTAGTGAGGATCCACGCATCCAGCGGTACCACTGGAAAGCCGGTGGTGGATACATATACCAAGAATGATATCGACAACTGGGCAGAGGGCGTAGCGCGCGTGATGGCAGCTGGTGACGTAGGTCCCGGTGACATCGTACAGGTCAGCTACGGATACGGCCTCTTCACCGGTGGACTCGGAGCACACGACGGTGCCGCGAAGCTCGGTGCGGTTCAGCTTCCTACTTCGGCAGGTAACACTGAGAAGCAGATCATGCTCATGCAGGACTTCGGATCTACGGCCCTTGCATGCACCCCTTCTTATGCACTTCGCCTTGCGGAGGCCATCCATGCCAGCGACAAGGTTTCCATCGACAACATGAAGCTTCGCGTAGGTTTCTTCGGTGCAGAACCATGGACTGAAGGTATGCGCAAGGAACTCGAGGAGAAGCTCCGCATCAAGGCATTCGACATCTACGGTCTCACCGAGATGAGCGGCCCTGGTGTGGGAGGCGAGTGCGAGTGCCATGACGGCACCCATCTCTGGGAGGATATGTTCTACCCTGAGATCATCAATCCTG
>NZ_JBAEER010000186.1:0-2374 GCF_056207615.1 Candidatus Cryptobacteroides sp.
GAAGATCAGCACTGTCCAGACCATGGTCGAGTCGCTGGCCCAGGATGCTCCGGACTACGGTGCACTGATGTCGCAGGAGTTCCGCAACAGCCTTCTCGCGGTAGCTGCGAACACCAAGTCGGACGTCAGCCTCTACACCCCGGACGGCCGTGTGTTCGTGTCTACGGTCGCTGACGTGTTCGACATGGACCTTCTCAGCACCAGGATTAGCAACGAGGCTTATGACGAGGTCGTGAACAAGCACCAGCGAATGTACATGGCCAAGGAGAGCTTCGACGGAACCAGCTACTATGCCCTCTACGCTCCTGTGTTCAACCGCAGGGACGAGATGGTCGCAATACTTTCTACCCCGTATTCGAGTGACAGCAGCCTCATGCAGGAGGCGGTGCCACACGCGGTGCTCCTCCTGATAATAGTCCTGACCCTTCTCGCCGTCTTCGCGACCATATCGACCACGGTCGTGAACGCGGTTTTCTCGCCTCTGACTGAGGTCAGCGAGAAGATGCAGGGTGCGGCTGACGGTAAGCTCGAGACCATCGCGTACGATCACGACGACGAGATATCTGCGCTGATCGCCTCGTACAACCGAATGGTTCATGACCTTGAGGAGTCTTCGAGGAAGATGGCCCAGAACGAGCGTGACATGGCGTGGAGCGAGATGGCCCGACAGGTGGCCCATGAGATCAAGAACCCGCTGACTCCTATGAAGCTGGCGATACAGCGTCTGATACGCCTCAAGCAGAGGAACGACCCTGCGTGGACGGAGAAGTTCGATGACCTTTCGAACGTGGTGCTGGAGCAGATCGACATCCTCACCGAGACTGCCAACGATTTCTCGACCTTCGCTAAGCTCTATACCGAGGATCCGGTCGAAGTGAACCTTGACAAGATGCTCCAGGAGCAGCTGATGATCTTCGACAACAAGGAGAACATCACCCTTACCTACATCGGTATGCCGGATGCCCTCATCATGGCCCCTCGCCCTCAGCTGATCCGCGTAGTGGTCAACCTTATCACGAATTCGATCCAGGCTATCGAGATCAACCAGCAGGAGTGCGCGGAGGCAGGCAAGGAGGTCCGTCACGGAATGGTGAACGTGCTCCTTCGAAACAGCAATCAGGACGGCTACTACGATGTCGTCGTCGAAGATAACGGTCCGGGTGTGGCGGAAGAGAACCAGGCGAAGCTCTTCACTCCAAAGTTCACGACAAAGTCTGCCGGTGCCGGCCTCGGCCTCGCGATCAGCCGCAGCATCATCGACAAGTGCGGTGGCGAGATCAGCTATGCCCGCTCGATCTCCCTCGGCGGAGCCTCATTCCTCATTCGCCTCCCGAAGAAGGCCTAGCCAGCGGAATGATCTCGGGAGCGCTCGATCTTGGCTTAATGGAGCAAATAAAATCTATCATCGTTGATGCATATAAAACAGATGCCCACGGTTTTTGACCGAGGGCATTCTGCTGTCATGTTGGCTGTTGGCTAGTCTTACGGCCTGGGCCGTCTGACCTCTGCGGTGTACGGCGAGAAAGGTACTCTGGTGCCGGGTTACGGAACGAGCTACTCGTACGACGTAATGGGAAATATGCTATCTTTGCTGAGGAGCAGGGACAGGGCCCCGTTTCAGAAGGGAATCGTGGACAACGGTCTCGGTCTGTACGACTTCAGGGCGAGGATGTACTATCCTGCCCTGGGGCGCTTCACCTCGGTGGATCCGCTGGCGGAGAAATACTATCCTTTAACGTCGTATGCATATTGCCATAATAGCCCGATATTTTTAATAGACCCTTTTGGCACGGCGGATGGTAGACCGAACAAGATCTTGTGGGGACAAGTTGTTGATGGTGCAGCAAATCTCGCTGGAGGACTGTCCTCTATGACTGTGAGCTATTTTGCGGCTGCCGAGCAACCCGTATTAGGCGGCATTTCACTGATGTCGTTGGCCTTGATGAGCCGATATTTGAGAACATTGGTAATTTAACTGAGGTAGTAATGGGGCTTCGTGTTCCGGAGGTAAAGAATCTTGATTCTATCCAAGAGTTGTCAAAAATCGGGATTGTTCAGACAATCATAGGTTTTGCGCATAAGATGTTAAATATAAGCAACCAGCGATTATATGTTAATTTTGATAGAAAGTCACTTCAACAAATAGATAAAACAAAAGTACAATCTAGTATACTCTATGAAGAAATATCAGAACCTCAATAAAAGGCGAGCTTTGATTGGTAATATTGTTAGTACGTAAGCGCCTCCGCGGGGACGTCTTGACGGGTCTTTGTTAATTGTTGATCTTCGCATGGTAATTCATTACCATCATGGAAGATCGAATCATTGAGAATAACAAATCAGCCAAGTCTTCGGGCAGACAGGAGTACGCAGA
>NZ_JBAEER010000187.1:0-33765 GCF_056207615.1 Candidatus Cryptobacteroides sp.
CGCCCTCCCACGGAGACACAGGCTGCGGAGCCTTCCACCTGAGCTCGCCAACTGGAGCCGCAGCGAACGGAACGCCCTTGAACACATACACGCCCGGATATTCGGTCTCGACGCCCTGGAGCTGTCCGCCCTCGACGCTGACGATCGCGGGAGCCTTGCTGCCCGCACATGAACTGAGGATGATGGCCGCCGAAGCGAGTGCCGCGGCAAGGCCGGTCTTAAAGTCTAAGTTATTCATAAGTGTATAGTTGGTGTTATTCTCATTTAGGATTTCAACAAAATTACAATTCCTTATTGAAAAACGCATTATGAATTTTTCATTATGAGATTTTCATAAAAATCTTATTAGTCAATTATTCCGTAAAATCGTATCTTTACCTTCGCTTATTATCAGATACCACATGAAGACAAGACTTATCCTACTCGCATCGATCATTATGCTCGCGACCGTTTCCTGCAGCAAGAGCAAGGGCCCGGAGCAGATCTGCAGCATCTCCTCTCCTGACGGAAAGGCGCAGCTCACCGTATCCACCGGCATCGAGCGCGTCCCGACCTTCGACCTGACCGTCGACGGAGTCACCGTCCTTTCGGGCTCACGCATGGGCTACAGCTCTCCTGAAGGAGACGTTCCCGGAGCCGACTGGAAGGTCGGAAAAGTAAAGAAGAGCAAGCACAAAGGCACATGGAAGCCGGTATGGGGCAAGCGCGCCGTCGTTCCGGACGTGTACAACGCAGCAAGGATACTCTTCAGCACCAAGGGCAGCGAGGTTGCGATCGAGCTGCGCGCCTACAACGACGGAGTAGCATGGCGCATGGTCAGCGAGAAGGGCGAGAGCACATGGAACGAGATCAGCGACTTCAACTTCGAAGGCAACTATACGGCATGGTTCTACAATGGCGAGCGCCACAACATCGGTCCCGAGTCCCTGCTCGAGAGCGAGGGCGAGAGGATGCCGGTCATGACCGTGAAGGTTTCCGACAGGCTCTACCTCGCCGTGCATGAGGCCTACCTCCTCAAGGGCAAGCCGCTCCTTCTCAAGTCCGATTCCGGCAGCAAGAGGTTCAGCGTCGTGTCCGAGGACACCGAGGTCGTCAAGGGCGACGAGCTCGCATGGAGGGTCGTGATGTTCGGTCAGACCCCGGGCTCGCTCGTGGACTCCCACCTCATCGAACTCCTCAACCCAGACCCGGCGAAGGGCATGGACTTCAGCTGGGTGAAGCCGGGCGTGAACCTCTGGGACTGGCGCATCGACGGTGCGGTCTGGGAAGGCTTCAACTACGGCATGAACTACGAGTCATGGGTGAGGATGATCGACTTCGCAGCGGAGCAGGGATTCAGCGCGCTGGTTCTCGACGCGAACTGGTATGGTCCTGAATTCGCGAAGGAGTCCGACCCAGTCAAGGGCGAGAAGGCCAAGGACGTGCAGCGCATCATCCAGTACGGAAAGGAGAAGGGCGTGGGCGTATGGCTCTACCTCAACGACGTCGCCGGCAGGAACTACCCTATCGAAGAGACCCTCTCCCAGTATGAGAGCTGGGGCGCCGCTGGTGTGAAGTACGGTTTCATGTTCGACTCATACACCAAGAAGAACGAGAAGACCCGCAACATCACCGAGCTCTGCGCGAAGCACCACCTCTGCGTGGATTTCCACGACTATCCTGTCCATCCATGGGGCCAGTCACGCACATGGCCTAACGCCGTGACCCGCGAGTTCTGCAAGGCTCAGCTCGACGGCCACAGCATCTTCTATCCGAAGACCTTCGTGACATCGGTGTTCGTGAACATGATCGCCGGTCCTGTCGACATGAACAACGGTATGTTCGACCTCCGTCAGGGACGCACCACCCGCGTGGACAACAACCAGGAAGTGCCATCGACCGTATGCGCAGAGGCGGCACGTACCCTTATCACTTACTCTGGCGCGACCGTCATTCCTGATATTCCGGAGTACTACTACAAGCATCCGGAGCTCCTCGAGTTCCTCTCAAGCCAGCAGCAGCCATGGCAGGAGAGCCACACCCTCAGCGGCGAGATCGGCGAGTACATCGTCATGATGCGTGAGTCTCGCGACGGACGCTACCTCATCGGCGCCGCAACCTCAGAGGACGGACGCACCGTCAGCGTGGACCTCAGCTTCCTTCCTAGGGGCCGCTACATCGCGAAGATCACCGAGGATGCGGACGATGCGCACTACCTCACCAACAGGGAGGTCACCAAGTCACGCGAAGTGAAGGTCAAGGGCGGCAAGAAGGCCGGCTCGATCGATCTCACGATGGCCCCGGGCGGCGGCGCCTGCGTCATCATCCAGAAACGATAGCAGACCATTCCCAGTCTGGGCAGCGGGAAGCACACACCCTCCTGCGGTCATAAAGCGCTGGCTCACAGTGCATTAACAGACGGACGGCACCCCCGCGCGGGGGAGCCGTCCATATATTATCTAGCTGATAAACAGCGAATTACGATAGACCAGATCTAGGCCGAGAGATTAGATCTCAACCTGAACGGCCTGGAGATCGCAGTCACGTGATGAGCAGCCGTAGAGAAGCTGATACTTGCCATGCTTGAGCGAGAGCTCGTCGGTAGCCTCGTCGTAGAAGAAGAATGCCTCCTTGTCGAGAGCGACGGTCACGTTCGAAGTCTGGCCGGCAGCAATCTTGACCCTGTTGAATCCCTTGAGGGCCTTGATAGGAGCACCTGGGATGTCGAGAGCCTTCACGTAAACCTGAACGACTTCCTCTCCGTCACGAGCGCCGGTGTTGGTTACAGGAACGGTAAGGGTCATGTTGGCAGCCTTGCCGGAAACCTTAGCCTGACCGTAACTGAAGCTGGTGTAGCTGAGACCGTAGCCGAATGCGTAGAGAGGCTCACCCTGGAAGTACCTGTAGGTTCTGTTGTTCATGGTGTAGTCCTGGAAATCAGGAAGCTGCTCGGTAGAGGTGTAGAAGGTTACAGGGAGACGACCTGCAGGGTTGTAGTCACCGAAGAGAACGTCAGCAACTGCGAGACCGCAAGCCTGTCCGCCGTACCATGCCTGGATGAGTGCGTCGTACTGGCTCTCAACGTTACCGAAGCCCATTGCACTACCTGAAACGTTCACGAGAACGACTGGCTTGCCTGTTGCGTCCATAGCGGCGAGAAGCTGCTGCTGGATCTCAGGAAGCTCGATGTATGAACGGTCGTGGCCCTCACCCTCGATGTCAGATGAGATACCGCTTACCATCACGATCACGTCAGCTGGCTGAACCTTCTCGACAACGCTTGCGATGTCGACAGGACGACGGCTGTAGAGGTCGAATGAGAATGAAGAAGACTTAGCCTCAGGCTGTGAGAGCTCGATAGAGATCTCGTAGGTCTTGCCTGCAACCACCGGGAAGGTGGTAGGAGCCATGTTCCTTCCGAAGAAGAAACGACCTGCAGGAGCCTCTGCCTGCTCAGCGACGGTCTTGCCGTTCACGCTGAAGTTGTACTTGCCGCTACCGCGGACTGAGTATACCATGTCGCCGGTGTAGTCAGCGGTGAAGCTACCGGTGTAGCGAGCTGAGAAGTTGCTCAGACCGAGACCCTCGATCCATGCACAATCCTCATGTGCGAGCGCAGGTGAAGTGGTATTGAGGGTAAGAGGCTCGTCATAGTCAGCAGTTGCTGCCACGGTGCCGAACTCAACTCCGTTGCTGTACTCAGCGTGGAGACCCTTACCGCCGTTGATGCGAGAGATGTAGTGGGTAGTGAGGAAAGGATCGGCGAGGTCGCAACCCTTCTCATAGATGACCTTCGCGCCAGGAGCAGCCTCGCGGATTGCGTCCACGATGGTCTTGGTGTTGGCAGCGGTAGGGAAACCGTTGTAGTTACCGAGGATCACGCGAGCGTCGTCTGCGTTAGGACCGACGACTGCGATGGTGATGTCGTTCTTCTTGAGAGGGAGGACGTTGTCCTGGTTCTTGAGGAGGACGATAGCCTCATGAGCTGCCTTGTTGGCAAGGGCGGTGTGAGCCGGGCTGCTGAGCTGCTCGAGGCCGAGATTTGCCCATGGAAGCATCTCTGCAGGATCGAACATACCGAGCTGGAAGCGAGCGCGAAGGATGCGGCGAACGCTTACGTCGATGTCAGACTCCTTGATGATACCTCTTTCCATCGCGTCAGCAAGAGCGGTGTAGCTGGTACCACACTCGACGTCGGTACCAGAGAGGACTGCGTCTGCGGAAGCCTCGGCTGCATCGGCGTGGGTGCCATGGTTGCTTGCGCGGAAGAAGTCAGCGACAGCGCCGCAGTCTGATACCACCATGCCCTGGAATCCCCACTTCTCGCGGAGGATGTTCTGGAGAAGCCTGTCGCTAGCGCAGCAAGGCTCACCCTCATAGCGATGGTAAGCACACATCACCTCCTGTACGTTGCCGTCCTTCACGAGGGTCCTGAATGCAGGGAGATAGGTCTCCCAGAGGTCCTGCATTGAAACGGATACGTCGAACTGGTGACGGAGTGGCTCAGGACCGCTGTGCACTGCATAGTGCTTTGCACAAGCGTGGAGCTTGAGATACTTCTTGTCGTTACCCTGCATACCCTTCACGGTCATCTCACCCATCACTGAGTTGAGATATGGGTCCTCACCAGGAGTCTCCTGGCCACGGCCCCACCTTGGGTCACGGAAGATGTTGACGTTAGGACACCAGAAAGAGAGACCCTGATGCCAGATTCCGCCGCTTGGCTTGTCTACGCCGAGCTGATGGTGGTCAGTGGTGTTCCACACGGCGCGAGCCTCGTCAGAGACTGCGGTGTAGATCTCGTACTGCTGCTGAGCGTCGAAGGTAGCGCCGAGGGCGATTACCTGTGGGAAAACGGTCACGTCATCGTAGCAGATTCCGTGGCAAGCCTCGTTCCACCAGTTGTAGGCAGGGATATCGAGGCGGTCGACTGAGGTCGAACCGTTCATCATGAGACCGATCTTCTCCTCGGGAGTGAGGAGAGAGAGAAGGTTCTCCACCCTTTTATCCAGAGACAGCTTAGGGTTCTGGTAAGGGTACTCATACTGAGACTGATTGCAACCCACGAAAAGCATTGCTGCTGCGAGGGTGCAAGTGCTAAGGATTAGTTTGCGCATAGTTGTATTGGTTGTATTTGCAATATTTCCACTAATACACACAAAGATATACAAGTTTTCGCATCATTCCGCCCTTTTATTGCAAATAAAAGACTACCTTTGAAATTGGTAAATTCACGAAAACTGCACAAAACCAATACAACTTATATGAAAAAGTCATTTGTTTACCTGATCGGTGCCGCAGCTCTCACCCTGATTTCGTGCAATCAAGGCACGCAGCAGATGAAGCTTAACGATCTCGAGTACTTCGAGAAGACCGGCGCCAACGTTCTCGTGTACAGCAACATCTACAACGGTGGATTCTGCGACGAGAAGCTCGCCGGATTGGAGATCATCCAGCGCGGTGAGAGGATCGCTACCGGCGGTGGCGTCCGTTTCATGAACACCCCAGAGCAGTGGGACATCTATGCAACCATGACCGACCGTACCGTCAACCCTGCGGACGAGAGCATCGAGGTCAGCCTCTCTTACGAGGACTACGGTTTCGACTACAAGCTCCGCGTATTCCCTAAGGGCAAGGGTACCATCGTACAGGTCCTCCTCGACAAGCCAGTCCCTGCTGAGCTCGTAGGCAAGGCCGGAATGAACCTCGAGTTCTTCCCTGCTTCCTACTTCGGAAAGAACTACCTCGTTGACGGCAGCGCAAGGATCCTTCCTAAATATCCTTTCCACGACACTGAGGTGAAGCCAGTCGATGAGAAGATCCCTCAGTATTTCGGTGAGACCACATTCGACGATCGCGGACTCGGCGAGTTCCTCGTTCCGCTTCCGCTCTCAACCGGTCACAGCATCACTCTCGCACCAGAGGACAAGAACCTCCGCGTGAGCATCGACTCTGACGAGGAAGTAAGCCTCTATGACGGTCGTCTCCTCGCACAGAACGGTACCTTCGTGGTACGCTCACTCCTCCCTGCAGGCAAGACCGGCAAGGTCCTCGAGTGGTATCTCGAGCCTGACGGCGATCCTACCTGGGTACGTGAGCCAAACATCGGTTTCTCTCAGGTGGGTTACACCCCTGCACAGAACAAGGTCGCAGTCGTGGAGCTTGACAAGAACGACAAGCCTGAGACCACAGCAAAGATCCTCAAGGTCAACGGTGAGGGCGCAAAGGAGCTCGCAATGACCGCCAAGGTTCAGCCATGGGGTATCTACAACAACAGGTACAACTACGTTACCATCGACTTCTCAAGCATCACTGAGCCGGGCCTCTACTCTATCGAGTATGCAGGCGTCGAGACTAACGCATTCCCTATCGACAAGGACATCTACAACGACAAGTGGCATGCTTCCATGGACATCTCTCTCGTTGTTGCGATGGACCACATGGAGGTTAACGAGGCTCACCGCATCTGGCACGGCCGCGCAAACATGGACGACGCGATCATGGCTCCAGCCAACATCCATCTCCACGACGGTTACACCCAGGGCGACGAGAACTTCACCAAGTACAAACCTCTCCAGCACATCCCTGGCCTCGCAGTCGGCGGTTGGTATGACGCAGGTGACTTCGACATCCAGCAGAACTCTGTCGTCACCACTACCGTGGATCTCCCAAAGCTCTGGAGAATGTTCGCTCCTAAGCGTGATATGACCTTCATCGACGAGGTTACCAAGTATGCTGACATCCACCGTCCTGACGGAGTTCCGGATGTGGTTCAGCAGATCATGCACGGTACCCTCAACATCAACGCACAGATCGAGAACATCGGTTTCGTTGCCGGCAACATCGGTCAGCCACAGATGCACCAGTACCATCACCTCGGTGATGCGATCACTCTTACCGACGGTCTCATCTACGACCCATCTCTCAAGCCATACGAGGTTTCAGCTGACGGAAAGCGCAGCGGTACCTATGACGACCGTATCGTCATGACCCGCAGGCCTACCGGCGCCAGCGTGATGAACTCAATCATCGCCCTCACCGCTTCATATCCTGCACTCAAGGAGTACTTCCCTAAGGAGGCTGAGCGCTCACTCAAGAACGCCCTCTATCTCTGGAACACCTACGCAACTCAGCCAGAGCCTGTCATCACTGACCCTAACGCAAGAAGATGGGCCGGCAACAACAATGCAAGGATCGTTGCTTCGATCGAGCTCTACAATGCTACCGGCGACCAGAAGTTCAAGGACTACTACATGGAGAACATCACCAAGCTCATCAATCCTGAGACCGACGGTACAGGCGCATGGGGTGGTGCATTCGTGAACCTCTTCGGCTTCGAGTCAGTACTCCGCATCTACGACCAGCTCGACAAGGATACCCAGAAGTTGGTTGACGAGGCTGCAGTGAAGTACGTAGAGAGCCTCTCAAAGCTTGGTACCGACAACCCTTACTGCGTTCCTATCAACGGTGGCGGCTGGGCTGGCAACAACCAGGTAATGGCTAACTCTATCAACTTCTACATGCTCTGGAAGCAGTATCCTGAGCTCGTAAATCCTGAGAAGGTCCTCGAGGGTCTCAACTACCTCTTCGGATGCCACCCATACAACAACTTGTCGTTCGTCCTCTCAGTCGGTGTCAACACCAAGAAGGTGGGCTACGGTAACAACCGTGCTGACTACACCGTCATCCCTGGCGGTATCAGCCCTGGTCTCCTCAAGAGAAATCCTGACTTCCTCGAGAACAAGGACGACTATCCGTTCCACTGGGGTGAGAACGAGTGCGTCGTAAACTCTCTTCCTAACTACGTCATCCTCGCTCTTGCAGCACAGGAGGTAGCGGAGACTATGAACAAGTAATTGACCGGGCTTCGTCCTCATCGGACGACCCATACCACTATAAAAGGCTGGCCCGCAAAGGTCAGCCTTTTATATTTCCCATATCTTTATTCGCGGCAGGGAATCAGTATCCGCGACGGGCCATGAAATCGAGCATGCAGCGGCCCAGGCGTGGATTTTTCTTGATATAGCTACTGTGGCTCGCGCCCTCGAATACGACGAGCTCCGCATCCGGAATGTTGTCGGAAATGAGTTTGGTATGCTCAACCGAGATGAGGTCCTTGCTTCCCACGGTGATGAGCGAAGGGCACTTTATCGCCGCGAGCGATGCGGGATCGATGTCGGGCTCGCTGAGCATCATCATCGCGAGCGGAGTACCCTGCTCGAGTATCCATGCCTTGAATTCCTCGAAGCCCTCACCGCAGTCCGGTTTGAGGTTTGCTCCGGCCGCCACGATAAGCCCACATGTGCCCGGATGGGCCATCTCGAGAAGGAGAGCGTTGATTCCGCCGTCGCTCCATCCGCCTACCAGCGGCTTCTCGAGCCCGAGTTTCTGGATGAACTGGTAGCAATCCTCGGCCATGTCGGCATAGTGGTACTCATCGAGAGGAGGGTTCTCTCCCTGACCTCGGGATTCGAGCGTATAGACCCTGTATCCGGCCTTCGCAAGCTGGAGGGACTGGGTGGCCATGCTCTTGTGCGAGCCGCCGTTTCCGTGCATGAGCACGACAGGCTTGCCCCCCTCCGGTCCACGGATGGAATAGAGGAGGGTCAGGCCATTTACTTCTATGTATTCTATCTTCTCCGGAAACTTGCGGCAGCTGAGCCGAAGGGCCGTGAAGTAGAAGAATGCGATAGTCTTGCGGATAATCTTCATCCCTATTTCTTGAAGATCATAGGAACGAACTTGTAGAGGGACCTTCTCCAGGTGAGCCACTCATGGTCGGTGCCCGCAGACTGGTAGAACACATGCTTAACGCCAGCGTTCGCAAGGATGACGTGGAAGTTCTTCACGGTAGCGTACATCTGAGGTGACTCCTTGGTACCGGTGCTGATGAACATGAGGTGGAAGTCCTTGTTCAGGGAAGCGTCATAGAGGTCTGGAGTGGTTCCAGGGCCCTTTCCTGAGCCGCTGAATCCGCCGAGCCATGAGAACTTGTCCCTGTTGTTCATCGCGATGGTCCAGCTCTGGAAACCGCCGAGCGAGAGACCGCAGATACCCCTGTTCTCCCTGTCTGCGAGAGTACGGTACTTGCTGTCGATCATCGGTATGAGCTCCTCGATCACGACCTTCTCGTAAGCGGTGAAGTCGAACATGCTCGCGAGCTTGAGGTCAGGAATGTTCGCAACGCCATGGTCCATGACCACGATCATAGGAACAGCAGATCCCTCGTCGATGAGGTTGTCCATGATATTGTACATCTTGCCCTGGGTAGACCATCCGGTCTCGTCCTCACCTGCTCCGTGGAGGAGGTAGAGCACAGGGTACCTTTCGCTGAGGTTGGTATCGTATGTAGGAGGTACATAGACATAGCATACCCTCCAGCTCTTGGTGAGCTCGGACCAGTAACGCTGCATGCGCACCTCGCCGTGAGGAACGTCCTTGTCGAGATAGTAGTCGACCGCGACCTCAGGAATCTCGATTCCGCTCTGCATCACTCCGCCGCCGAAGAACTGCTGGCTGTTAGGGTCAGAGACCTTGACTCCGTCGATGATGAGACCGTAATAGTGGAAGCCGGGAGTCTGGGCAGGAGTGGTGACCTCCCACTGACCGGCTGCGTTCTTGGTCATCTGATGCCTGCCGCCTAGGTCTACTGCGACCGACTTTGCGGTAGGGGCGTCTACGCGGAACATGACCGTCCTGTCAGGATTGATCTTCGGATATTCCTTGCCGATGATGTTGGTGCTGGCGCTCTCCTGGGCGAATGCATTGACTGAAAGCAGGGCTGCAGCCATGCAGAGTGTATATATATTCTTTTTCATATAGCCTGATTAGTTTTTGAAGATTAACTGAGCGTAGTTGTAGAGGCACCTTCTCCAGGTGAGCCACTCGTGGGCAGTCTCAGGAGACTGGTAGAAAGTATTCTTGATGCCCGCCTTCTTGAGGGTCTTGGACATGTTCGCAAGGTGTGAGCCCTCTGCCTCGCCGTTCGCGATGAAGAGCACGCTGAAGTCCTTGTTGAACTGCTTAGGGTTTGCGAAGATACCGTTGTATGCAGCATTGCGCTGGGCCTTGTCGAGGATGCCAGGGTTGCCTCTGCCGAATTCGCCGACGACGATGATTCCGCTGAATCCACCGACTGCAGAGAAGTACTGAGGATAGCCGAGAGCGAGGTCATACGCCTGCTTTGCGCCCCATGAAAGGCCGGCGGTAGCGCGGTGCTCCCTGTCGGCGATGGTGCGGTAGCGGGCGTCCACGAAAGGAATCACCTCCTCGGTGATCATCTGCTCGAAGGCGTCGAAGCTGTCGCTGCTGCCTGGGACCTTGGCGTATCCGCTGTTCATGACTATGATCATAGGCTCCGCCTTGCCCGCTGCGATGAGGTTGTCGAGGATCACGTCGGCATTGCCCTGGAAGATCCAACCGGTCTCATCCTCGCCACCTCCGTGCTGGAGATAGAGGACAGGGTAGCGCTTGTCCGGATTCTGATAGTACTCGGCAGGAGTATAGACATACATCCTTCTCCACTCCTTGCATACGTCCGAGTAGAAGCGAACCGACCTTACCGCACCCTGAGGGACGCCCTGCTTAGGGGTGTAGTAGTCCGACGCTGCAGCATCCTCGGGAATCTCCACCGCACTCGAGTATTTGCTGGTGCCATAGAAGGTATGGGATGCCGGGTCGATGACGCTGAGGCCACCAACCTTGAGCGAGTAGTAGTGGAAGCCGACGACCTGAGGATCGGTGGTCACGCTCCACACGCCCTTCTCATCCTTGGTCATCTCGTAGTCCTTGCCGAGGCTGAGGACGACCTTGTCAGCGGATGGAGCGGTGAACTGGAAGGTCACGCTCTTGTCAGGATTGACCTGAGGATACCGTTTGCCGCCGACGTTGTATACGTTCGGTGTCTGAGCCATTGCCGCTATGGAGCATAGGCCCAATAAGCTAGTCAGGATTCTTTTCATTTATGCGTAGTTTAGTGATAGTAACAAACTTAACACTTAATGCCCACAAAGCCAAGAACTCGGGCATAATTCTCCGTTTCATGACCTTAAATTATTATTTTCGGTGGATTTTTCGTACTTTCGGCAACAACTTAATCTAACGCTAAAAAAATGAAACGAATCCTCACCATCGCAGCAGCGCTCACACTCGCCGTGTCCGCAGCTTCTGCACAGGAAATCGCCAACTTCAGGCAGGCCACACGCGTCATCTCACCGGAACTCAGCGCAACAGACGTGACCTTCAGGCTCAAGGCAGACTATGCCACCGTCGTCAAGCTCCAGGCAAGCTGGCTGGGCGAAGCCGTGGACATGGTCCGCGGCGAAGGTAACGTATGGGCAGTGACCCTTCCTCTCCCATACGCAGAGATCCACACCTACAACTTCATCGTAGACGGAACGGCCGTGAACGACCCACAGAACTTCTATGTGCAGCGTGATGGCACCAGATACCTCAACATGCTCACCGTTCCCGGAGAAAGGACGGAGAACTACGGCGAGGCTCAGCATCGCGGAACCGTAAGCTACAAGTGGTACGACAGCAAGATTCTCGGAATCAACCGCCGCGTGACCGTGTACACCCCATACGGATATGAGAAGAATCCTAAGGCCAAGTATCCTGTGCTCTACCTCCTTCACGGCGCAGGCGGAGACGAGGAAGCATGGTCATCGATGGGCCGCGCAGCTCAGATTCTCGACAACCTGATCGAGAAAGGACTCGCGAAGCCTATGATAGTCGTGATGCCGAACGGCAATCCCAACCAGCAGGCTGCACAGACCCTCGGTCTCCCTCAGTCCGAGATCAACTTCAGGGATCCGGCAAATGCCGATGCATACGTGAAGAGCCTCTGCACCGAGATAGTTCCGTTCATCGAGAAGGAGTACAGGGTTGACGCCAAGGCTTCGTCACGCGCCATCGCAGGACTTTCAATGGGTGGCGGCCATACCGTCTCAGCAGTTTCACTCTATCCGTCGCTCTTCGACTACATCTGCCCTCTCTCAGCAGCCGGCTCGCTCAGCAATGAGGCTGCACAGGCGCTCAAGAAGGACGGCTACAAGCTCTTCTGGCTCGCGTGCGGTACTTCGGACTTCATCCTGAACAATTCAAACGCCATCGACAAGTCCCTTACCGACAA
The DNA here is from genome assembly GCF_056207615.1 of Candidatus Cryptobacteroides sp. NCBI lineage: Bacteria > Pseudomonadati > Bacteroidota > Bacteroidia > Bacteroidales > Candidatus Cryptobacteroides > Candidatus Cryptobacteroides sp. The sequence continues at coordinate 12,113 of NZ_JBAEER010000187.1, forward strand.
CGGTCTCGAGCACACTTACTACCTCTCTGACGGAGGTCACACCTGGGCGAACTGGAGACTCTATCTCAACACTTTCGCACAGTTGCTCTTCAAGTAGCAGACGACTCAAGGCGTGCAGCATAAACCCGTCATACGACTCACGATAGTGACCATGCTCCTGAGCGTGGCCCTTATCGTGAGTTCTTGTGCAGGGTCACGCTTCATGAAGCTCAGCGAGTACCGCTCACCGTCCTCCGAATACCAGCCCAAAGGCCATCTGGAGTCGATTCTGTATGTCCCGACCAACCAGAACATATCCGAGAAGAGGATGATGGTCTACCTCCCAGAAGGCTATGAGGACAGCGGAAAGTCATACCCCGTCCTCTATCTTCTGCACGGGGCGCAGGAGAACGAGCTTTCATGGGTAAACCATGGTGAGATGATGGAAATCATGGATGAGCTTGCCGCTTCCGACAGGTCCAAGGAGTGCATAGTCGTCATGCCGAACATGAACAACTACCGGGACGACGACGATTATGGATACGGCAGGGAACGGAGCATGATGCAATGCGTCACTTCGGTCACCGGCGGAATGGAAGGTAGCTTCATGAACGATGTCGTACGGCGCGTCGACAGTCTCTACCGCACCATCCCGGACCGCGAACACAGGGCCATCTGCGGCCTTTCCATCGGTTCGCTGCAGTCCCTGTACATCGCCGCGAACAATCCTCAGGTCTTCGGCTATCTCGGCATGTTCTCGCCGTTCTCGAAGGCTGTAGGGCATCCTGAATTCTACAGCGGAAGGAAAGCCAAGCTCGACGCTCTCTTCCTGGGCCCCAACCCTCCGCATTGCGAGCTCTATGTAGGAGTCTGGGACATAGTCTACAACCACGCGCGTACCTTCGCCAAGGAGTGGAAGTCCAGGGGCTACAAGTATGAGCTCCATACCATGCCCGGCCGCCACGACTGGCCCGTATGGAGAGCCGGACTCCGCAGCTTCTCCGCTTCCCTGTGGGAATAGATTGGATCAATCAGACCACATAGTGGCCGACAGGACCGAGCAGGACCTCCATTTCAGGATCCTTGCCGAAAAACAGTCTGTCCAGACGGTCATGGACTGACTCATCCAGCTCCTTGATCCTGTCCATCATGGACTGAACCAGGGCAGCAGCCTGCGACCTCTGATTCCTGGCTATGTCCTTGGCACCCCAGATATGGGTGAATATGTCGTTCTGATCATCGAAGGGATTCGTGATGATGCTGCCGATCTCTATTTCTTTCTGCGCGGCGCACATGGCAAGTATTCTCTGCTCCGCGAACACCATCTGCGATACCGAATCAGCGGCCATCACATAGTTGCCCTTCATGAAGTCAAAGGCCTTCGAGATGTAGTAATCCTTGAATTCCTGATCCTTGAAGTAAGCGAGCGCCGTGTTGCATGGACATACCGTCCAATCCCAGTCAGGGTCGAATTCGTAGTCCTTACGTACCTTCAGCAATTCCTTTGGAGGATATACGTCCTCGGTAATATACTCCCTGTGGAGCACTGTCAGCCGAGAACTCTCAAGCATTTCTCCAAGCTCCTTCCAGAAGATCAGGTCAAGGTCCACCATCGCGACCGGAGCAGGCTCGGCATCGAGGGCGACCAGCTTGGACGAAGCCCAGAATATCCGAGGATTGATATCCTCCGGTAGATGGTCCAGAGTATCCGTATCGATCTCGTCCCAGACATCAAGTATATCCAAACCCTTGAAGAACTCGTATGTAGGGGTATCCATATAGAACTTTATCGGTCCGTTCAGCCTCTTCCACATAAGGGCCGACAGGACAGCACACACAACCTCATAGGGCGGAAGGCCAGCCTTGCCTAAGCTCTTGTCGGACTTCAACCTCTTGGGAGCAGTGCTGAAAATATGGATTCCCCTTACCATCCTATTCTTCCTTGCCGACGTTCTCCCTCTCGCTCTTCACGACTTCAAGGAGCTCGTCAAACATGAGTCCGCTGTTGGTCTGATAGCCGGAAATCTTCTTGGAATAACCGCGCCAATTGAAGGTCCTGCCGCCGACCCACCTAGTCCTCTGAGCTGTAGAAACAAGCTTGACACCGTTTCCGTTGACCTGCTCCTCGTAGACATAGAATGGCTTCACCTTTCCGTCAGCACCGCACTTGGCAGCAAGAAGGCCGGTTGATGGACGTGCTGAGCAATACTGCTCATTGTACCATATCGGCATACGTCCACGTCTGAAGACGATCTCGCGATGTTCTCCTTCCATTCGCTGAGGAAGGAAAGGAATCCAGTTGAGCGGAACTCTGTTCTGCACCAGGTATGAGTATTCTGCATTGGCGTCCGGAGCTGCCGGTTCGCCCTTCTGCTCATCCACGACAGTGAGGACCTTGTCGGAGAACGAGCGTCCGTCCATCGTTCCTCCGCAGCCGTCAGCGATCGTATTCTCGACCGCCCATATCATGTTGGTCATCTCATCCTTGAGGAACTGCACCTCCTCGAGAGCCTGGCTCTCCTCTGCCCTGAGAACGGTAGGAGGGAACAACAGGCAAGGATGAGTGTCGAAATAGCAACGGGTATATGCATCCTTGCATGCAAGGGTATAAAGAGACCATCTGTCGGCAAAAGTGTCGGAAGTATAGTGGTGATCATTTGTCTCCGGAGTCTTTTCTATGTATATATGCTCTCCGAAGGAATCGACCACTACGATACCGTCAACCGCCATTATGGAGCCGATCTCGGTCTCGAGAGGAATTACCATCCAATCATTGCCATACTGGGCAGCGTACTGCATCATGACGGCACTTGCCAGCTGGGACACCTCGTCGTTGGAAAAGTTTCCGAACTGGACCTTGCTGTCCTCGAACTCCCACAGCCTCCTGTTTGGCGCTCCCTTGAATGTCGCAGGAGTCGGAAGATATGATAGGAATTTCTCCTTGGTAAGCGGTTTCGGATTCCCTATGTAGCTGTCGAAACTATACCATGACAAACGACCAGAACCGTAGTCTTCGGCCGTATACTTCGCATCGCCGGCATAGACGGAAACATCATATCCGAGCTTCTTCTCGTCCCATGCACCGCTCTCTTCTCCCTGAAGATTGCCGTACTTTTCCTCAAACCAGCTGCAATAGCTGATGAAACGTCCGTCACCGCCAGTCTTCCTGACATCAAGATAGAGCTTCACGCCATCGAACATACGTCCGCCATAGACGGCCCAAAGTTTCTTCAGCTTATCATTCTCAGCCAGCTTGAGAGCTTCAAGGGGCTCGGCAGAAGACCCTACAGGCTTGGTGAAGTCATCGAGAGGGTACTTGGCAATAAGATCTGCCAAAGTCTTTCTGGTACCGTAGGAATTGGTCTTGAGGTCGTTCTGGAGCATCTTGAGATAATGCTTGGCAGACTCGATACGATCATAAGGAGTAATCTGGACATTACGCCTTTCGACACCATATTCCAATGGCTCGTAAGGAGAGAAACGACTCAGCTTTTCACCCATTTCAACCTTGTCAAGCGCTGCTCGGCTAGCCTTTACCTTGACCTTTACGGCAGAGCCGCAGTCGTCCGCCTCAAAGCGGCCGAACTGCCACTGGCGTGCGAGTGCCCACAGAGGGTCATAGACCTCGAAAGAAAGGGCCTGAGAATAGTTACTGTTCCTTGTATGCGGTTCAATTCTATGATAGTATTCATTTACGGGAGAATCGGTAAGTAATCCCCAGGTTATCCGTTTTGAATTGTCTGCATTAGAAGGCTCATTAGTCCAGAACACAGTTCCGGGCGATTTCAAAACGATTGGATCTGTTCGTCTAGTTGACATGGTCTTTCTATTTTAGTGTTTTACCAAGATTTGAACCTCCCGGCATGTTGTCGAATATATCTTTGCCGAGTTGTGCGACATATTCCTTCTGCTTCAGAGTGAATGAATGCAAGCTTCCGCCTATTCCGGCATATCCATGGATTACGGAATCGTTCAGAAGAGGAAGAATCTGGGAAAGATCCTTGTCGCTGCGGATTATCTCCGGATCGACAGCCCTGTTCTGCATTACGAATCTGGTAGAGTCCATGATTTCCCTTATCTTCAGGAAGTTCCAGCAGTTATTCGTAGCTCCGCCAAAACTAGGGTATATGGCCATGAGAATAGCCTGTGGAGCTTCAGCATCCGGCTGATCCACGTGAATAGCCATTCCGGCGGTGTGCTTCATATATGGTATATACTCTATCCACGAATCGATCACAAGGCCACTGTTGTATCCGGACGCGCTCATGTTGTTGCCGGAAAGCACAACCACAGAGTCGGCATCGTCAAGCTCGGATTCGGCAGACACTACAGTTCCCAGCCAGTCGATTCCCGCAGTGCGGTCGGCCTTGACCTGGAAAACGACAGGTTTGCCTACCTCAATACCGGCCGCGAGCTCGAACATGGAGAGGTTCTCCCATGTCTTCATTCCCGAACGGACCTGAGCTATTTCCTCAACCCAGTTCTCGATGACCTGAGCGTTTACATTCTGGAAATTCTCCTCGATTTCCTTGTTCACGGACGCAGAGAAGATTCTCATGTCCTCTTCCTCGAGCTGGCCGTCAAGCTTGAACTTCGGAAGCACCTTGAATGAATCTGCCACAAGTTTCCTGATTGCCTCACAGTATGATTCGCTGCTGACAAGCTTCACTTTCTTGCAGTTCTCGAACTTGTCTGCAATGATGGTTGCGATAGATTTGAATGAAGCAAGGAACTGCTTCTGCACCTCAACGCATTTGTCCCAGACCAGACGCTCGGTAATCAGATTATACTGGCTGATGAATATCTCCGGACGATATGGAAGTGAAGCATTATACAGGCCGCACTCGATCGCCGTAGCAATGCATGAGTACATGTCTGAGAGAGTCTCGTCATCGATAAACTCTCCGTCTGCAGCAAGGTCAGCGAGGCTGTTCACCCTGGACTCCAACGTCCTGAGATATGATTTGGTTGATTCGAGCCTGTTCTTGAGATCATCGATATCCGTGGCCTTCTCTTCGTCCAGGTCCTTCCCCGGAGCAAAATCGCTTGCCCTCATCGGTCTTGAACTTACGACCAAGGCACGGAGATCGTTGATTCGCATCGAATCCTCATAGATTGAGAACTCGGAAAAGTCCTTATCGAGGATTTCACCCTCAGGAAGTTCAGAGGCGTCTCCTGTAAGTATCCTAAGCTTCGCGGTACGACAACGGTTCCTGTTCCTCCACTTTATCTCAAGCAGATTGGCAAAGGCATGCTCCGAAGAGCTTGCATAGAGATATTCGATAGGATCAATGTCCATATCCCTGAGATTGCTCTTGCAGAGCTGTACCTTTCCGGACTCGTCGGTGATCTCTACCCAGAAAACTATGTTGCCGGTGCTGCCTATCATGTCGCCTACCCACTGATCGACGGAAGGCTCTGCGTTTGCGAGTACCGACAGGGCCTTGCCTGACGGCCTAGGCAGAGCAAGTCCAGCCTTATGAGCGACCGCAACATACTCGAGAGGAGTATCAAGGATGGCTGGCGAAGGAACATTTCCTACACCTTTGGCCATAAAGTTCGAAATCGCGGCAAAAGAAGCCTTGTCTCCGGCAACCAGACGATAAACGCCCTCGCCCAGGAGCAAATCATTCAGCGCGTCGTATGAGTCATAGAGTCTCTCGATAAGCTCGCAGAGCGTATGCAGCAGCTCGTAGTCATTGCATTCCGGAAGATTCTTCAGCTCATTGAGCGGAGAAATCTCGTCGAAATTGGTCATCAGCCAAGACGAAAGTCTTTCGTTGCCGGTCCAATGGACAGGAACGGACTCGGAAATGATGCTGTTGAGCAGGGACTCCGCATTGATGACATTCATCGTGTAGTTCTTCGCCCTGCTGTCGTTTGGAGAAAATATATCGACGGACTGTGGATAGAGCTTGCGCATAGGATAGATGAACTTATCCATCTCCTTCTTGTAATTGGTATTCTTCGCCACATCATGAAGATACCTTTCGAACTCGGTACCGAGAACCACGCTGGTAGCCATTCCATCCTTTATACACTCAAGTATCCTGAGGGCCTGACGAGCTCTGGTTGATGAAAGGTTCACGCAGAGCCGGCTGTCCTTGCCCTTACCCTTTGCTCCCAGATACGAGCTCCTGAGGACCGCAGCAGTTATTGCGTGCTGGACTGATGGTGCAAGGATATATTCACCTCTCTTCTCGCCGTCCTCCTTCATGATCGTGGTGCCCTCAGGCAACTTCATCTTGGCAGCGATCGCATCAGACGAAGGGTGCACCTTACGTGCATTACGCTTGAGATTGAAAGCCCAACCGTAGGCACCGATGGCGGGATACCGGGAAGGTCTGTTCTTCTGGACGGCCATATAGCGTACCATCGCAGTATACCACGCGTCGAGACGATATGACATGACGTCGATGAACTCTCCTACCAGATCTGCTGCCTTGCCGTCTGTGATATCCGGGAGAGCTTCCTTCACTGTCGAAACCATTTCCGAGAGGTCGAAATCCTTCTCGTCATCCAAAAGCGTAGAACTGAAGTAAGGATCTGAGATTCCCAGATATTCCTGATTCTGAGCTGGCTGATCCTCCAGGAACGTGGACTTTACCAAGGTCCTCGAAGAATAGTCTACCGACCTTGCGTTCTGCGACGCCGTCTCGAGGAACACCTTCTCCGGTTCCGCAGTGGACTTGGTGACTGTCGTAACGCTTGAATCCCTGAGCTTCTGCCACTTCGCTCCCAGCTTGCATATCGAATAGTAGAGGAACTTCATGCTCTCGCTCTGGCTACCATCATCGATAATGGACTCGAGAGCAGCCATATAGTCGGTTACCGGTATGATGCCGTAAGGATTGTTGCCTACCCTCAAGGTAGGATATACTCCTGCCGCCCTGACATATTTTGCAAAGAAGTCGCCCACTTCCTTCATGAAGGTCTTGAAAGAAGACTGGCAATCGTCAGAGATTCTATCAGATACATACTTGGTCCACAAGGACTTCATCGCAACTGCCGACTCATGGAGATCACTGCCCTGATATCCTGCGACCCTGCCTAAAGTCTCATCATAGTTCAAGCCCAGGGCGTTTGAGAGGACAGCTGCATCATTGTCATAGCTGATGCTGTCCTTGAACCTCTCGAGGACTTCGATATCGTATCGGATTCGCATGATCTCATCCTCGGAAAGATCCTCGATCGGAGCAGCACCGTCGACCTCGTTGGTAGGAGTTCCCTTATGTACGAAGCTCAAGCCTTCACCTATGTAGTTGTGACCCGAGAACAGTTTACCCAACTTTTCCTGATCATCGAACGAGTCTCCCGAAATACGTAACGTCCTGCGGAGACCGAGAACATAGATATACTTGAAGCTCTGATTACCCACATTCGGCAGGGTAATGGCCATTCCTGAGGACTCCGCCTCTTCATAGTCAACCATCCAGTTGACCTTTCCGACCTCGGTCAGGTTGCCGTCAGAATCCATCTTGACCCCTTCGTTCATGTCCTCGGAAGGGACAAGGCCGAGAGCAAGGTTCTTCTTCACCGGGTTTCCGTAACGCGTCAGGTACTGACCCGAAGTCGTTTCCGCAAACAACACGAACCTCTCCGGGAACACGTCAGACTTCGGTGCAGCCGGATAATCGGAGTTCTCGACATCTACCTTAGGGAAGACATATATGTTCTTCTTGTCCTCCAGATACATGTTGACCATATCCGCGAGGGAAATCCTTCGCCCGTCAAATTCTGAGGCAATTCCGCTTACCCTCTTCTCCATACCGATAAGCTCATTATAGTCTCTATCCCAGAGTTCCATTGCCTGGAGGTCCCCGATCAGACGGTCACGGTATTTCGAATAGAATTCGGTGAAAAGTCTGATTCTGTTCTCGAGATATGAGATGGCTGAAATAATCTGGTCATAGAGATAGTCCACCACCCACTCAGCATTGCGCACGCAATTGACGATGACGGACAGACAATCGTCGACATCCTGGAGATTCTTCTCTATCTTTCTCTCAGTTATGCTCTGCTTCTTGAGATCCTCGTCGAGAAGGGTGTCGCTAAGAAGTTCATATATGCCATGGACGGCATCCTCCACTTCCACGATTCTGAGGTATGGACGCCTGTTCATATAAAAGTCGAGATTTTCAGGACGAAGCAGTCTCGCTATCAAGGACGCCTTGTCGACATCATACTTGGAGCACAGAACCTGCCAAGCCTCGAACTCTCTCGTATCGCTGCCGCTGGCGATGAACCACTGAAGCCAGAAGAACTTTCCGTCCGCAATTTCCTGAGGAGTAAGCTTCTCGTTATGGTAATCGAGGAGGATCTCATCTGGGAATATCCTCACGCAAAGGTCTACAGATTTCTTCTTATCGCCTCCGCCGACCGACTTCTGACTGCTTCCCACAGTAGAGGATGCCGGTGCGAGAGACTCACGATAGTGCGTCTCCAGACGCACTGGAAAAAGCAGAAGCGGTCTGGTATTTTCGATGCCACTGATGACACCACTGAATTCCCTAGCCAGGGTGGCCTGATCGTATATGTTGCTCATAATTCTTTAGTCTGCAAGGAATAATGAAATATGTTTACCGAAACGGTTCGGCTTGTTGACTATGCCCTTGGCAACGCTGGCGGAATCACCGAATCCACCAAACGGTACGGTCGAGTCAAAATTGAGGTCATCCACGTGCTCGGTGAAGGTAAGGATATATCCATAGTCCTTTTCTGTCGGATTACCGACAATCTTGTCGAGGCTGACCTTGAAGCCCACGAGGAAGATGTCCTCGCTGAGGAAAGACTGCATTACCGGCAGTATGTCCTTGGAGTCATCTGCGTCGAAATCCACCTTGCGCGTTCCAGCGAGTACTGCCTTCTTGAGACGGATGTCAGTAGAAGGATACATCCTCATGAGCTTGCCCTTCACGGCAAAGATGAGAAGTCCATCCTTTCCTGCCATGTGGTTCCCTCCTAGCGGCTTGTCCCAGCTATGGACGGTCTTGATGTCGAAGAATCTTCCGCCGATGATGCTGTCCTTGTCCGTTTCCGAATCCCAGAACTTACGGAAATATGAACCGCGTTGGTCGGTAGGGTACTCTCTCCAGAGAAGCTCCTGTCCCATCTCGGTGTTCATGCCGCAGAGGTATGACTCCTCGAAGACTGGGTTGCTCATGACCATGGATACGGTATCTTCCGGAATCTCCGCTGCTCCTGGGAGCACGAAGTTCTGTCCGACCATCTTGAGATAGTGGAAGGTCGGCTCAGGGAATATAGGATAGGCGATGATAGGGTACTTGGACGTCAGGAGATCGTCGATGTACTCATCACGAAGTTTCTTTCCGGCGCTTGTGTCCGAGAAGAAAATCGAATAGTATGCCTGAGCAACGGCGACCATGCTTTCATAAGCCTCCTCGTTCTGAAGATTCTTGGCAAGCTCCCGTGGCTTCTCTCCGTTCGGGTCGACCCTTATCTCAAGAGGCGTCGTCTTCTTGCCGGCCTGCTTCTCGAGTTCCTTAAGCATCGCGTCCATTTCGAAAAGGCTCTTCACCACCTGGACCATACCATCTTCAGGCTTCTTCAGGAATTCGACATATTCCGCAAGAGTCTTGAAGGTCTGGCACTCCGAGCTGCCCAGTACCGATGTGTCTATGATTATGAATTCCCCTTCGGTAAGTCCACCCTTGAACTTATCTTCGAGGTATCCCCAGTCAAAGTTTCCATCCGCAAAGAATACCGCTTCGCTGGCATTCTGTACCTTGTCTGGAAATTTGAGCGCATGAGAAGAGAATGCTCCTCCCTTATGAGCTGACAGAAGCTCCGGACACCTGCCCTCATTGACGAAATACACGGCAGTCTCTCCGCTTCCCATTATGGTTATAGGCTTTGAGACACCGAACCATTTGGTATATGTCTCCGAGTCTATGCGTGTGATATTTCCCTCTGTGTAGAAGTAGTAGTCAGATATACCAAGGAAATCGTATCTTGAGAATTCTTTCGAGTATACGTTCGCCAAAAGGAACATTATGGCGTTATCCTTGACGGAAGCCTCCTTCAATTTCTTCCATGCATCCTTCGTGGCGACACCCGAAAACCTCATCTTCGCAGTTCCCGAAGATTTCATGTCCAGATTAGCCTGTGCGACTCTGTCCACTGGGGCGAACTCGCGTTTGTCATCCAAACTGATGCATCCATACAAAGGAGAAGAAGTGCACGCCACAACCCACGAGTATACCACATCGGTAAGTTCATCCGACACTTTCCTCAGTTCATCAAGAGAATGCAGGTTCTGATGCTTCTTGGATTCGATCTCGAAGGTCTGGTTCTTGACGATGTTCTCGAGGAGAGTCGTGGAATCCAGGTTCCCGACCTTCCTTGCGACGCTGTCGGAGAGCTTACGGAAGCTTGCGCTCGCGAAGCCTTCCGGTATCCTTTTGTCCTTCATGATCTGTGAGAGGGATACGTCTCCGCCCGCATTCTTCATTGTGGAGAGGTAGTTGAGCATTCCGGCAATGAACTGTTCGTTGTCTCCATAAGAACCGACGGTCTTGTTCCAGAGGGACTTGTTCGCCCTCATGCTGACGAGACGGTTATAAAGGAGCACGTTCAGCGCCTTCACGGCCTCAACCTGTTTCCATGCCCTGTTCACGAGCTCTTCCTGATGGTTCTGCACCACCTTCTTTCCAAGTCCGGCAGCCGCACGGTTATGGATGTCGAGGTTTATCTGGTCGACCCACTGCTTGGTCTTGTCAGGACTGCATAGCTCGGTGGCGAGAACGTGACGGGCACCATATACAGGAGGTACTACCATAGGATCATCGTCCCCGGGGTCACCTTCTCCCATGAACGCCTTTCCGAGAATCGCACTCTTGTTCTCTCCGAATACCGGACTGTTGTCAAGCAAAGCCTTCAAGTTTGTGTAAGTCTTCTTCTCGCTGGCTTTAGTCGGAGAAGGGAATGGCTCTTCGACAGTGGCATCCATCGGAGTTGTCGCCGCGGGCATCACGATGCTCTTGCGTCCCTTGTCCTTTGACGAGTAATCGAGACCCTCACCCATCTGGGTGACGTCGAGAACGATGCCGGCCTTCTTGCTGCTGTATTTCTGAAGTTTCCTTGCCAGCTCATCGAAGCTGTCTTCAGCAGTAGTGAAGTTCCATTTGTAATATATAGGGAACTCAAGAGGACGGAATGGGTGCTTGATCTTCTGCTGCGCCATAGTAGGTTCCCACGCTGAGGCCTGTGCGGCTGTCTCAGAAATGTCATCGTTACCAAGTCCACGGAGACGACCGACCTCGAATGTAGGTACGAGCATCACCGTATACCTGGTGTTCGCCTCGAGCTTATCGCTGTTTCGAAGTGCAATTATCCTTGAGAAATCAGCAACATCCTCCTCGCTTCCCTGAGCATGAGCGGTCTTGAAGAGCTCCGTAGGTTCGAGGAAAAGTGCCTTGTAGGCATCCTCGTCACCCTTGAAGGTAAAGTACTCAAGACCGACACCCGGGCGCGTGAGCGATATGTCGCTTGACTTGCAGACGAGAAGCGCAAGCCATGGCCGGAGCTTTCTGTCGTCAGCCTTTGCCGGGGTATACCTCCATGGGAAGTCTGACTCCCAGAATTCCACGTATGGATAGAACTGAACGGGGAAAGTGGCGCTGTCCGGTGTCGGATTGACCTTCATGATTGCCGAAGGATTCACTGAAAGGACATCACCAGGTCCGACGAAGCGCACGGTCTTCTTCTGCGAAAGCTTGACGGGCTCCTGCTCAATCTTCTTTCCATTTTCGTCCTTCTTCTCGACGCCATGCACCTTGAAGTCGGTCACGATCTTGACCTCTGGACGAGTCATGACGGTACCAGAACCCTGCCCCAGCGTATCAAGCTCGGTGATGCTGTTGCCGAGTCCCTTTCTCACCCATGGGAAATAATATGTCTTATTATCGTTCGATGCCATGATGACTACTTTTTAACTGAAAATTTCTTTAGCTGTGCATTCTTTCTCGCCTCAAGGGTCCTCAGAGTGTCTCTTCTGATTATCATCTCGCCATACTGCCTGTCCATTTCCTTGACATTCATGATCTCCTTGAGCTTGGTCAGATCGGCAGCAGGAGTGAAATCGAGGGGCTTGACAAAGCCTGGCCTGATAGGAGGTCTTCTGCTCGGCTTTGATGTACTGGTCTCATCCCTTGCAGATTTGTCGAGTGCCTTGATGGCTTCGATGTCATTCTCCTCGAGGCTCTTCATAAGGTCTGCAATCTTGAGATTCTGATCGCCGGAGTAGTTGTGATCGAGTTCCTTGAGATATCTCTGGAAGCCGACTGCGGTACGACGGGATGACGGCTTGACGCTTTTCTTCGTGATGACTCCTGAAGGGATCGATTCGTCAGCCTGGTCGAGAGTGTCGGTCTGGGCTGCCTTCTTGATTGATCCCGCTTTCTTCGCCCACCTGTTCCAAGATGAGAGGTCGATGTCCTGTACCTCTGACTCGAGTTCAATGCTAAGCTCCTCAGGCTTGACCTTGCCTTCACTTTCCGGATCGACCTTGACATTGAAACCGGCCTTGACATCCTTGTACGAAGGCGCGTGGAGCTTCTCCGCGTCGGTCATGTTCTTGGTAAGAGAAGGTGCGAACGAAGATACCGCATCGGTATGAAGTGCCTTCACCTCATCACCCTCGAAACCGACCTTGTCGAGCTCAACCTTTGTGATGTCTCCAGGAACTGCCTCGCCGTATCTTTCGATCAAGGTGTTGAACGGGATCTGACTCTGGTTGAATCCTACGGTATCGAACGGATTCATGACGAGTTGCTTGTCACCTTCCTCTGCTATCTTGGCTATGTTAACGAGATTGTCGACGATATCGCCCTTGACGACAGCCCAGTTGGAATTTTCCTCGAAGGCCTCGATGAGGATATCCTGTATGTCGACGTATTTCTTGTCGGAAATGCTCTGCTTCTTGCCCCAGGTCTTGGAGAAGCTGATCTTGATCTTGACAAGGATGAACCAGAATGACGCCTTGCCCTTGACATGCCACTGCGCCGGTCCTGAGACGTCAAGATCGGCAGCTACGGACATAAGAGTCCAGCTTCCGCACTTGACGGCGAGGCCGACACCGGCATCGAACTGGAACGCGAAAGGATTGAACTGGAACAGAACGTTATAGTACGTGTATCCTGACAGACCGAACTTCTCCCAACCTATCTGAAGCCTCGTGTCTGAACCGAACTGTACGGTATTGGAGGTGACGGCAAAGTACGAATCCATTGAGAACTTGACTATCGAGTAGTCAAGCTTGAGACCCATACGCTGCATCTTGCCGACGTTGAATCCAGGTTCAGGGGTGTACTCAGGATGGAAACCACCCGCAGAGAGGAGGAATCCCTTGGTCTTGCCGCCCCAATAAATTCGAAGTGCGATGCTGCCATGGAGCTCGATACCGACGATCTGAGAATCCACGAGTTCGGCATCGAAGGAGATTCCGATGTCCGGATCAATGACTCCGAGGAAGTTTGCATTGATTGCGAGGAGCTTGTCCACCGTGTCGCAAATCTTCAGGTGGAGGCCACCGGCAAGGATGATCTGTATCGGAGATGGTGCCTGGATGAAGAGACCAGCTTCGACCACGAAGATCTCAGCCCACTTGAGCTGGGCGAGTGCTCCGAAGAAGAACTGATCCTTCTTCACCGGATAGTATGAAGATATGTTCGCAAGCACCTCGGAGAGATGCTTGTCGAGATCCTTGACGAAGAGTATTGTCGTGAGAGAACCATCCTTCACGGCATCCCTCATCTTGTCTGTATCGATTCTCCTATGCACACCGAGAGAGCCTCCGATTGCCGAGAGCGAGATGCCCATTCCGAGCTGGAGACCTGGGGTGAAATAGACACAGAGGGCTCCCATGAACGAGAACGGAGCACCATCAACCGGCTTGGCATTGAGGATGAACAGAGCACTTGCGCCGACCATGTCGAGAATCTTAAGCTCAGCGGCACCCATCACCTCTCCTGTCTCCTTGTTCCACTTGAGAGCACCGGTTCCGACCACCGTCCCCTCTATGTTTATGGAGAGTCCTATACCGTCAGGCATCTTGAACTGAGGCGTAAGCTTGAAATCACCGAACTTGTAGTCCTCTGTGAGGAGGTTCATGTCGAGCGCAAAGCCTAAATCGGCGAAAGAGAACTTGACGCCGCTCAAGTCGACTGTAAGATTGGTTCCGAATCCGAAGTTGATGCCCCTCAGACCCGGTAATCCTGCCTCAATGGCGAGGTTGTCCAATTTTACGGCCTTCAGGTCTATGGTCTTATTGATTGGAATACGTACGGAAGCAGAACCATCAATGTTGAAACCGTCCTTGTAGCCGTAACCGAGCTGCAATTTTTCGAGCTTGAAAGTGATCTTATCCTTCATGACAGCCTCGAAGAACGAATTGAGCTGCGCAAGATCGAGCTCGAAATTCAAGTTCTTGATCTGTCCAAGGTATCCGAAGTCAAGTCCGTCCTTGTAACCTATGTACAGTTTCTGAGGATAATCCTCCATCGTGATGTTGAGGACATCGGACTCATATATCTTGAGTTCATCGGCTTTGTCCTTTCCTGCCTGACCCCTCGAGAATGTCATCTCGAACCACGCCTCGATGGCCTTGGAAGCGAACAGTGGCTCACAGTCAGGCTTCCACTTCGAGTCCTGACTCTGAGTGATGAAAAGACCGATAGCACCCTTCGAGAGAGCATCCTGAATCTCCTTCGACTTGTTCTCATCCTTCTTTGAGGCTGTTTCGACACTCTTGTTCAGCGATGCGCTGGCCGAGAGCTCGAGCTTGTGGCTATCACCAAGGTTGAAGGCCTGTCCGTAGTTGCCGTTGAATGCCGGAAGCAGATAGAGACCAGAACGCACCATTGGATCGCCGTCATCGTCCTTCTTCGGTTCGCCATCCTCTCCCACGACTGGCATATCGCCTACGAAAGCAAGGAGCTGGATGCTTACATCCGCCTTTATATGGTTCTTTTCCTTATCATCTATCGAGTAGCTGTAAAGGGAGACGGCAAGGAACTTATTTGCCATGTCAAGCTTGTAGTCCGGGAGCTTGACACCTTCGAGATTCCACTTAGGAAGCGGTATGAGATCCTTGACCTCATTCTTGACAGAATCCGGGATTGCCGAATATACGCTGACCGCGAATGACAGTCCATCCTGCCATGAGCTTATACCCTTGGCTTTCTCCGATAGCATGAGTATATCGCTGATCATCTGAGAAATGTCACGGGCTGCCGCCTTTGCCTCCGTCGCAAGCTGTCCGACAGTGGCTACGGCATCCTTCATATCCTCCTGTACCTCATTGAATACGTCCTTGTACTCGTCGTAAGCAAGAAGAGCCTTCTCCTTTACGACCACGATGACCTTCTCTATCACCATCTGAATGAGTTCACGTACCCAGTTTCGGATAACAGTCTCAACCAGGGACAGGATTGGTCGGATCACGAGCTTGTAAATTGCATCCTTGAGTTCCTTCCAGTATGCCGTGAACACATCCTGGGCAAAGGCTTTCAGACTGTTGGCGTACGCATCGGCGTCTTCCTTCGACTTCTTCAGAGCATCCTTGATGCTGCTCTGCATCTTGTCGCTGCCATTGACAATCTTCTCGATCGCATTATTCGATACTTCCTTGAGCTTAAGGTAGTAAGCATCGATATCTGTCGGAATCAGACTGGTGACGCCATCCGACACGATGGTAAAGTATGCGTTATAATCGAATCCCGAGAACGGATTGCTGAGACTCTCACCCTTGATGAGCTTGTCGAGAGAATCCGTGCCGAACTTCTTCAGTTCGTCAACGTTCTTAGGAACGCCTGCTGTCTGCTTGTCGAACTCTTCCTTGAGGGATTCGACAATGGCCATGAACTTGGTCTGGTATGTCTTAGGGTCAAAGATGTTCCTGACTCTCTCATCGATCTCAACGAGTATGCCCTTATAATCATTGAGCAGTGCGACGGCTCCGTCCGAGCCAGCCTTGGCATCGGCAAATGCGCTCTGCCATAGCGAGCTGTCGATTCCCTCGAAGAGCTTGTGTTCCTTTGCCTGCTGCTGTACGACCTTGATGAGCGGCTCTGCGAAGAGCTGGTACATCAGGGTGTCCGGCTTCACGTCGAGTCCAGGAATATTACGGAGCTTGATATTGGTGTCCGGAAGAAGATGCCTTCCTGTCTGCTGAGCATCCTTGATTGCCTCATTCACGGCATTCAGAATGCTGTCCTGCAGGCCGGAGAGAATTCCCTTTGCCTCACCGGCGACGCCGAGGGCATCCTCCTTGAAGGAATCGAATGCTTCGGTCATCTGCTTCTTGACCTCAATGGCAAAGGCTTCGAGGACCTTCTTGATATCGAGAATGAACTGTTCGACCTTCTTCAGTTTCGCAAGGACTGCGGCCTTTGCCTCCTTGTAGGCCTTGTCGGCAGAACTATCGATCTCGTCAATAGCCTTCTTGATTCTCACCAAGAGCGTATTCAGGATGGCAGAAAGCGAACTGAAGTCAGGAATACCCGCATTGAAAGCCTTGACTACCTCATATATCTTTCCGAGCAGCGCCTCCGCGTCGTCGAGGTCCTTCATCGGGAACACTTCCGAGAAATAGTCTGAAGGCTTAGACAGGAGCTGCTGAACCCTTGAGAAGTCAATCACGTTGATCTCGACCGTTGGGCACATGTCCTTAAGCTTTGCCAGAGCTTCATCGGTCTTCTTCTGAGCCTCTTCGACGGCCCCCTGGACGATCTTGCCCGGATCGACGTCCTTCAGCTTATCGAGTTCGCCATTGATGCCATCTACCGGGAACTTGTCAAAAGCATCCTTCAACAGGCCGTTGACCTCGCCGATATCAACCTTTGGAAGAGAAAGCGAACCTGGAACGAACTTGGCGGTCTCGATAGTCTGAGTTTTTAGGAGCCCCATGAAATCAAGGACCTTATGTATACGGTTGAGGACATCACCTATCTTGCCGAAATCTCCCAAGGCGTTCTTAGTGAGCTCCGCCATTTCGCCCTGAAGAAGCTGGTACTGGGCATAGAGCTCCGATGAGGCTTCCTCATAGAATTCCTCGATAGTCCTGGTAAATTCCTTTCCAGCCGCCCGGGCTGCTTTCCGTGCCTCAGAATATACCTCCAGTGCTGCGGCGCGAAGCTGCTTGTGGACCTTGTCAAGCTCGTCCTTCAGCTCATTGATCTGGTCAATAATATCCTTCGCAGCCTGTTCCGCGGTTCCGCTGACCTTGTCCTTTGCCTCGTTGAGGGTAGAGATGATCTGCGACTTATACTTATCTATCTGCTGAGAGATTGCCTTGATCTCCTCGTCGAATACGGTCTTCGCCTTCGAAAGGAGAACGGTTAGAATATGGTCAAAGAGGCGTTCAGCAAACTTCTCGTTGAAATAGCTGCTCTCTATGAACTCGTAGAACTCCTTGCTCTCTTCCTTGATGCTCTTCCACTCGATGTCGTGGAAAGCCTTGATGAGTTCGATCAGGTTCGAAACGATCTCCACTATGCCGCCCAACTGACCGACGCCCTCGATATCCGCAAAAGATACCTCAAGAGCGTTGTCACCGGAACCCACCTTGAACGCCATCTTCTCGTTAGCGACTTTCGGGTCAAGGAAGAAGTTGTCCGACTGGAATTTCTCTCCATCCTTTCCCTGGGTCTCTGTCATCAGGGTTTCGAACTCCTTCTGCCATCCAGCCTCGTCCATGGAGACGAGTCCCTTGACGGACTCTCCGAGAGAATCTACGGTCGTGAAGATGGAACTGATGAGATTCACCAGCTTCTCATTCTCTCCGAACTTACCAAGATCGTATCCCAGTCGGGTACAGAGAAAGCTGACGAACTTGCGCAGCGTATCTGAACTCTTCGCAAGATTCGACTTGAACTCTTCGTAAGTCTTGGCATTGTCGAATACGGATGGATCGGGAACATACTTCGGCATATCGCCGAGGAAGTCTTCCAAGAGAGCATCCTTTGTCAGGGTGAGGACGGTACCTAGCTTGAGCAGGAAACCATCCAGGGGGTTATTGGCCATAAACAAATAATCTAAGTGTCGCAAAAGACCAGTGCGTCTCTGCACACACATTCTTTCAATATCGTAAAGATATGAATAGAAACGTTCGCCTTAGTGAAAAAACGTAAAAATCAACCGCACGTTTTTTCCATTTGCCGAAAAAAGCAGAATTTCTGCGTTTTTTTCGTACCTTGGTGACACTAAAAGACCACACCATGAATAAAAAACTTTCAGCCGCGGCGCTTGCGCTGCTTTTCGCACTGCCGGCAGTTGCCCAGCAGTCGAACGTAAATCTCAGCTATAACCCCCAGAAAGATACTGAAGGACTCATTCCTTTCAGCGCAAACCTCAACTCTCCTGAGGTACATGACGATCGTACCGTGACCTTCCGCCTCAGGGCTCCGAAGGCAGAATCCGTAGCGCTCAACGGCGCCATGACCACCGTCATGGGCGTGATGGGCAACATCCCTTTCACCAAGGGCGAGGACGGCATCTGGACTCTCACCATCGGTCCTCTTGCTGTGGACATGTACCAGTACAATCTCGTAGTTGACGGCGTGAAGATGGCAGACCCTAACAACACCTACGCGTCTTTCACCGCGATGCCACCTTACAGCGAGCTCATCATCCACGGCGACGGCCCTATGTGGTATGACGCAAAGGAGAACGTTCCTCACGGATCCGTAACCCGCGAGTTCTACTACAGCCCTGTTACCGAGGGCATGCGTGACATCTACGTCTATACTCCTCCTCAGTACAACCCTAAGAAGAAATATCCTGTCCTCTACCTCATGGGCGGTAGCGGCGAGCTTCCTAACAACTGGATGTACGACGGTCGCGTAAACTTCATCATGGACAACCTCCTCGCAGAGGGCAAGGCTGAGCCTATGATCATCGCAATCGTGAACAACCAGGTCGTTCACCGCAACCATCCGAAGCATGCTGCCCTCACTTTCGACATCATGGAGAGAGAGTATCGCGAGGCTATCATTCCTTTCATCGACAGCCACTACAAGACCATCGCAAACCCTCACGGCCGTGCAATCTCCGGCCTCTCTATGGGCGGTCGCCACACCATGTTCGTGGGTCTCAACTCTCTTGATCTCTTCGCAAACTTCGGCGTGCTCAGCGCTGGTGACAACAAGCCTGAGGATACTTCACTCGTGAACTTCCTCCACGACCCTAAGGCAAACGACAAGGTTGACTATCTCTTCATCGGCCAGGGCGGCGCAGAGGAGAAGGGCATGTTCAATGTCCGCGTGAAGGGATTCACCGACGCTCTCAAGGAGTACGGCATCGAGTTCGAATACTACTGCACAGGTATCGCCGGCCATGATTGGTCAACCTGGAGACATCTCCTCTACGAGCGTTTCCTTCCTAACCTCTGGAAGAAATAATCTCCGTGCCTGACGGCAGCTTTCCGATACAGGAATCCCCCTCCGGAATCATTCCAGAGGGGGATTCTTATTCTCAGAAAGTTCTGAACCTGGCGTTGTTCCTAGGCTTGTAATAGTCCTCCTTGAAGGTGTCACCCTTGGAAGAGCCCCAGAAAGACATACCTAAGCTTATACCTAGACCATGGTACATCATCATCTCACCGTCCTTAAATTCTTGGGATTGTTTTTCGACGGTGAAGTCATATGTTGCACACAACTGAAACTCAAGCGACCTCTTCGTCCTGAAATTCACTCCTATGGACGGTCTAGCCAAAACGGTAGCCACGACGCCGTCTGCCGGGAAAGCAAGGTATAAGACGCTGAGACCAGCAAAAGGACTAAACCGTCTGTCTGAGAACTTGGCCTTGTAGGCAAGGCCTATCGGGAACATCATGGCAAAGGCCTCCTCGCTACTGTTTGACTGTCTTCTCGTGTAGCCGGTCTCTATACCGATAAAGTGCCTGTGATTGATCTGAGCTCCTGTAGAAAACAGTATGCTACCCATTCCGATTGCTTCGGGGAAATTGAGATAGAACGATTCTCCCGCAGTCAGATAGTTGGCCCACCTCGTCTTCGGTGAAGCCATCGTAGCTACAGCATCCGAAGAAACCTGCACGCCCGCTGACGACGGGTCGGAAACCACCTGAGCATGGGCGTCAACCACAAAAGCCGCCAGCCAGGCTATCAAAGTAAAAAGTAATTTACGAAACTTCATCATGTTGTCCTAAACTAATAGTCCGTCGCAAATGACTGAATCAAAACCGATACTTGTATTTGTATGACACACCATCTATTATTTCCCTCGATATTGTACCATCATTGTTGAACTCATACTCGCATAGATGCTGATTACCTATGAAAATGCTGGATGGGAGCATATCTGGGCCCTTACCAGTCATGCCAGACAAGAAAAGAAAGCCAGGGAAATAGTCTTCCACTTGAGGACGCAAATAGTCAGCAATACCAATAGGATATTGACAGAACTTGTTCTTGACATCTGAATATGAAAACGTGATCGTTCTGTTTCTAGTCTGAATCTCGATAAGATTTCCTTTTTCCCACTTGCATTTGATGGAGTCAAACTCAACATATCGCAACCTACTATTATCGTAGATATATTTGAGCGGAACTCCTATCATGCTCGTCAGATGGCCTTCACGATCATATTCGAAGCAGAAACGGGCTCTTTCCGAATCAGGGCCGGAAGAAGTTCTATACACCAACATTGACGTCACTCTTCCGTTCTTATCCATTTCAATATCAGAAACAGAATACCCATAACCGTTGTTGCGATAGCTGTCGCTTTCAGAATCGTATATCCAACTATTATATCCAACGACTCTACCATCTTTCCATTCAAAGAGCCACTTTTTGGGATATCTACCAGACTCTTGCTCTATCGAAATCAGATAACCGGAAGTCAAACCGAACGGAACAGCAGACGGCATCATTTCCTTGCGACACGAGCAAAGAAATGTTGCAAGCAATAATAATATCGGATAGATCTTTTTCATCTTCAACTCTTGTTAACCAAGGACAAAGTTAACGAAATTTTGCTACAAACTCGATACATGAATCAGCCTCCAGGCTAACCAAAGGAGGAGAAGACCGACGAGAAGGACCGCCAGATTGAATGGCAATGTCAGCGCCCAGTTTATAGTATGTGCAAAATCTCGGTAAGGAGTCTGAATGCCGAAGGATGAAGCGTCAGAATAAGCCACCGGGCCGTTCCACCTCGCAAAAGGATTGCTGAACAGGACTATCCCGTCATCGTAGCGGGCGACGAAACGGACGTAGCTGTCCGACGGAGTGAAGGCGTAATCGATGTCGCAGGTGTCTCGGAGGCTCTTCATGACCTTGCCGTCCTGGCCTATCGCCTGAAGTTCCGCAGCCGGACGCGAGACGCTCATGTGGGTATCTATGCTGTCGCGAAGACCTATCGACACGACGGACGGGAGATCATGGTTCGCCGCAATCTTGACATCCCAGTTCCCGTATCCGAAATCCGGGATATGGGCGGTGTAGAACCTGCCGGTCAGCAGACATTCGCGCACGTCCTCATAGCGCTCGGACGCAGTGTTCAGGAAACTGCAGCGACGACCGATTCTCCTGGTATCGCGAGGCTTGTGGAGGTCGTCGCTGATCGCACTCGGCACATAATGGCCGGTAGAAAGCGCAACGTCCCACTTATGGGAATAGGTGTCCCAATCCTCGAAA
>NZ_JBAEER010000188.1:0-15443 GCF_056207615.1 Candidatus Cryptobacteroides sp.
GACACGACATCGTCACCACCATCGACGCCGAGCTCCAGAACTTCGGCCAGCAGCTGATGGACGGAAAGGTCGGCTCGCTCGTGGCGATAGAGCCAAAGACGGGAGAGATACTCACCCTCGTATCCAGCCCGGGTATCGACGTGGACCAGCTCGCAGACATAGGCAAGCACTACTCGGACATAGTCAAGAACCCGTACAAGCCGATGTTCAACCGCGCCGTGCAGGCATCCTATCCTCCGGGTTCGGTGTTCAAGCTCGTCAACGGACTCATCGGACTCCAGGAGGGCGTGCTCACGCCCGAGACCATGTACCCATGCTCGATGGGCTCCCACTACGGCAGCAAGAACAAGCTCGGCTGCCATGCCCACAAGTCGCCTATCAACATGGAGGAATCCATCATGATGTCCTGCAACGCATACTACTGCTATGTGCTCAGGAGCATCATCGAGAACAAGAAATACGACTCCATCGAGGAGGCCTTCAACAAGTGGAACGAATACGTCCACAGCTTCGGATTCGGAGAGAAGCTCGGCAGCGACTTCCCTTCCGAGCTCGGAGGAAACATCCCGACGGCCGAACTCTACAACCGAAGGTACGGACGCAACCACTGGAGGGCAAACACCATCATCTCCCTCTCCATCGGACAGGGTGAGATCGGATGTACCCCTCTCCACCTCGCTAACCTCTGCGCAACCATAGCGAACCGCGGATATTACTACATCCCTCACATCATCAAGAGCTCCGAAGGCATCGAGATCGACGAGAAGTACACGGAGAAGCACTACACGATGGTGGACACCACCAACTTCAAGAAGGTGATCAAGGGAATGTGGCGCGCCGTGAACAGCGGTGCAGGCGCAGGAGGAACAGCATGGGTTGCACACATCCCGGGCATCGACGTATGCGGAAAGACCGGTACGGCGCAGGTGCCCCGCGGAAGGGACAATTCGGTGTTCATCTGCTTCGCCCCTATGGACGATCCGAAGATCGCCGTAGCAGCGTACGTGGAGCACGGCGGATTCGGTGCGACCTACGCGGCGCCTATCGCGTCACTGCTGGTGGAGAAGTACCTCACGGGAGAGATAGCGCCGGGAGCGAGGGCTGACCTTGCGCACAGGATGACGACAAGCAAGCTGATAGGAACCAGATAGTATGATCCAGGGAGACAACAAAGGACGTGGATTCGTCAAGACGGTAGACTGGTCGCTGATTATCACCTACATGATTCTGG
Source organism: Candidatus Cryptobacteroides sp. (assembly GCF_056207615.1). Taxonomy (NCBI): domain Bacteria; kingdom Pseudomonadati; phylum Bacteroidota; class Bacteroidia; order Bacteroidales; genus Candidatus Cryptobacteroides; species Candidatus Cryptobacteroides sp. The sequence goes on from NZ_JBAEER010000188.1 coordinate 1,232, forward strand.
TGTTCGTCGGCTGGCTCAACGTGTACTCGTCTTCCTATGACCCCGACGTCAGCATACTCAGCTGGGCTAGCCGAAGCGGAAAGCAGCTCGTCTGGATACTCACCGGACTGGGCATAGGCTCGCTCATACTCTTCGTCATACCGCCTCGATTATACGAGGGGCTGGCCATACCCGTGTACCTTCTGACCCTGGGCGCGCTCGTCGCGGTCATCTTCCTCGGAACAGAGGTCAACGGTTCGAAATCATGGTTCCAGCTAGGTCCAGTCAGCTTCCAGCCCGCCGAGATCTCGAAGATATCAACCTCGCTGATGCTGTCTGCCTTCATGAGCCGGTACTCCTACAGGATGAAGAACACCAAGGACTTCCTCCTCACGGTGCTGATTCTGGTCGTGCCTATGCTCATCATCCTGCTGGAAAACGAGACTGGATCGATGCTCGTATACGTCGGATTCATCTTCATGCTCTACAGGGAAGGCCTCACCGGATGGCTCATCTTCATGATCGGAATGGTGATCCTGATGTTCATCATGACCCTTACGATATCGCCTTTCGCGTCGATTTTGACCGCGACCATCGTGATGACCCTCTGCAACGAGATACGCGCAGGCAAGCTCAAGAAGTGGTTCCTTCTCTACTTCCCTATCGCAATCGCCCTTATCGTCTACTCGTCCATCTGGAACAAGGCGGCAGAAACGGATCCTGACGGATTCATGCCCGAGACCCTCCTTCTCAAGATAAAGCCAATATACGTGCTGTGCGCACTGCTGGTTCCCCTGGGAATCGCCTATCTCGTGAAGGGATTCAGGGAGGTCCGCTGGTTCAGGGTATTCTCCATCGGAGCCCTCGTCGCCGGCGTCATCATGACCTTCTCCGTACAGTTCATCTTCGAGAGCGTCCTCAAGGACCATCAGCGAAAGAGAATCGAGGTGCTTCTCGGAATGACGGAGGACCCTGCCGGAGTGGGCTACAACGTAAGGCAGTCGATGATAGCCATAGGTTCGGGAGGCCTCTTCGGAAAAGGCTTCCTCCAGGGAACTCAGACGACCTACGGCTTCGTGCCAGAGCAGAGCACCGACTTCATCTTCTGCACGGTCGGAGAGGAGTGGGGCTTCCTCGGCTCCACCGCCGTCGTGCTCCTGTACGCCTTCCTGATATGGAGGATAATGAAGGCTGCGGAAGGCAGCCGAGAGAACTTCACCCGAATATACGGATACTGCGTCGCCAGCTGTATATTCATGCACCTGATAATCAACATCGGCATGACAATTGGACTCATGCCTGTCATCGGAATCCCGTTACCTCTGCTGAGCTACGGAGGATCGTCCCTGTGGACCTTCACGACCATGCTCTGCATATTCATCGCATTGGTGAGAAACGAGAGCAGGTACTTCTAGGATGAGCATGAAACTTCATATTCGCGCCATCGCGGCAGCGGTCACGGTCCTCGCAGCAATTTCGTGGACAGCGCCGGACGCGTACGCACAGCGAAGGAAGAAGGTTCAGGAAAGCGTCCAGACCCAGCCTGCGGAGACCCAGCCCCGAAGGATAGCCATGACACTAAACCTCGCGGAACTGCGCGACTCCATCGACGCAGAAGGCACGCGCAGATACGCCGAGACCATGGCCGAGCTCAGGGATTCGGACCTCGTCGCCCGCGACAGGCTCATCGCCAGGATGAGCGAGCTGACCAAGTTCCGCTCGGTATACGAGCCCAGCAGCGGCAGCTACCTGGGTGACCTCGCGGCAGACATAGCGAAGGAACATCTCGGAAAGCCTTATGTTTGGGGCGCTGAGGGCCCAAGCTCCTTTGACTGCTCGGGATTCATGATGTACGTCTACAGACAGGTCGGAGTAAAGCTTCCACGAACTTCCAGGGAGCAGTTCAAGGTCGGCGAGAGCATCGACATCCCCGACCTCAAGAAGGGTGACCTGGTATTCTGGAGCGGCCCGAGAGGTTCTGTAGGAGCGACGATAGGCCATGTCGGGATGATAGTGGACGTGGACTACGAAAGGGGCTACTTCTCCTTCATCCACGCGAACAGCACCAGCAAGGGAGTCAGCATCTCCCGCAGCGACGAAAGATATTTCCTCCTCCACTACAAGGGTGCGAGAAGGATCATACCCTTAGACAAATAGAAAACACAAGATATGTCAAGTCTGATAAGAAACGCAGAGCTCTGGCCAGACGGTCAGCTCAAGATAGAATGGGTCAAGGACCACATGCCACTCCTCAACGGACTCGAGGAGCAATTCAGGGAAGAACTCCCCTTCAAGGGGCTCAAGGTAGCACTCTCGGTCCATCTCGAGGCCAAGACAGCATACCTCTGCAAGGTACTCGCTGCCGGTGGTGCCGAGATGTACGTGACCGGAAGCAACCCACTCTCTACTCAGGACGATATCGCTGCTGCGCTCGTTCATGACGGGCTCAACGTTTTCGCATGGTACGACGCCTCTCCGGAAGAGTACGAAGCCCACTGCAGGAAGGTGATCGAGATCGGTCCCAACGTCATCATCGACGACGGCGGCGACCTCGTGAACATGATCCACAGCGAGTTTCCGGAGCTTCTCCCTAACGTCATCGGAGGCTGCGAGGAGACCACTACCGGCATCCTCAGGCTCATCCAGAGGAACGACGCAGGTAAGCTCATGTTCCCTATGATGCTCGTCAACAACGCCGAGTGCAAGCATTTCTTCGACAACAGGTACGGCACCGGCCAGTCCGTATGGGACGGAATCAACAGGACCACCAACCTCATCGTCGCCGGCAAGACCGTGGTAGTCGCCGGATACGGATGGTGCGGCAAGGGCGTAGCAATGCGCGCAAAGGGTCTCGGAGCCGAGGTCGTAGTCACCGAAGTGAACCCGGTGAAGGCGATGGAGGCAGTGATGGACGGCTTCAAGGTGATGAAGATGCGCCAGGCCGCAGCCGTGGGCGACATTTTCGTAACTGTCACGGGTTGCGACGCCGTAATCACCAGGGAAGACTTCCTCGCCATGAAGGACGGAGCCATCTGCTGCAACGCCGGTCACTTCGACTGCGAGGTCGACGTTGCCGGTCTCAGGGCCATGGCAAAGGAGGTCAAGCCTGCCAGGAAGAACATCACCAGCTACGTGCTAGAGGATGACAAGAAGATCTATATCATCGCAGAGGGCCGTCTCGTCAATCTTGCCGCTGGCGACGGACACCCTGCCGAGATCATGGACATGTCCTTCGCAATCCAGGCTCTCAGCGCCCGCTACCTCGTCCAGCACAAGGACGACATCTGCAGGGAGGTCGGCAAGATGGTCAACGAGATTCCTGCCGAGATCGACGAGGCCGTCGCAAGGCGCAAGCTCGCCGCTTGGGGCTACGAGATCGACACTCTCACCCCGGAGCAGCGCCGCTATCTCTACGGAGAATAGGCGTTGCCGCCGTACGGTTTGATGTAAGACTTCCTTTCTTGAAAGTATTTTGCTTTGATACCAAAAATCTCTAAATTTGTACTTCGATTCCCGAATTTCAATAGAAAATAAGGAATACATACCACAAATTCACAACTTATGTACAAGAGAATATTTGATATCAAAAGTCAATTGGACGAGGCTATGTTCCTGTTTGGAGCACGTCAAGTTGGCAAGTCGACACTCCTTCAAAGTGAGTTTGAGGACGCGATTTACTATGACCTTCTTATCCCCAGCATCCGCAAGAGCTTCAAGAGAAACCCGGAGTCATTTAAGGAAGCACTGTCGTCCAAGCCAGAAGGAACTCTGGTCATAGTAGATGAGATTCAGAAGGTTCCGGAACTGCTAGACCTTGTACATTGGCTAATGGCAAAGAAGGGACTGCGGTTCATTCTGAGCGGTTCAAGTGCCAGAAAGCTCAAGAAGTCAGGTGCCAATACACTGGGCGGACGTGCACAACCACGTACCCTGTACCCATTGGTGTGGCCCGAGGTGACGGACTTTCAATTGGATAAAGCTGTTCAAAACGGCATGATTCCACGTCACTATCTTGTTAATGATGCCACAGACCGTCTTGAAGCATATGTAGACATATACATCAAAGAAGAAATCCGCGAGGAAGCGGCGGTACAGGACATCGATGCATTTGAAAGATTCATGGAAGTTGCAGCCATCTCAGATGGAGAGATGCTAAACTATTCCAATATTGCGACAGACTGCGGAGTATCAGCAAAGACAGTCAAAGCCTACTTCCAGATTCTTTATGATACACTGTTGGGTTATGAGATTCCAGCTTACAGGAAGGTTATCAAACGACAGATCGTGCAAGCTCCGAAATTCTATTATTTCGACGTAGGATTAGCCAACTACCTGATGGGCAGACATGACCTGAAACGCGGAAGCGATGATTATGGGCTTGCATTCGAGCACTATGTCATGCAGGAGATCATCGCCTACAAGGGATATAATAAACGCAGGGAGGAGATATCATACTGGCACACTTACACCCACCAGGAAGTGGATGCCGTAATAGGTGATGCCAAGGTTGCAATTGAAATCAAATCATGCGAACAGGTCAAGGCCAAACACAAATCCGGACTTAAGGCATTCAAGGATGAACACCCAGATTGTCGCCTGATTCTCGTGTCTCTTGACCCTATAACCAGGATTACTGGAGATGTAGAACTTGTCTACGTTACGGATTTCTTGAAGATGTTGTGGGGTGGGGAAATATTCTAATCCCCAATATAGCTACGAGATCGACACTCTCACCCCGGAGCAGCGCCACTATCTCTACGGAGAATAGGCCACTTGCCCTCATACAACATAGCGAGGTCCATGGACAGCCACATTTGCAACACGCTGTCTATAAGCACTATACCGAAAAGACGGCTCCCCCGGAAAGGGGAGCCGTCCGTATGTATTTCAGCTGAGAATCAGCAGGTTATGTGCGAAGCGGTGAAGAGACTAGAGACTTTCCAGCACCGGAGCGAGGATCTCTCTGAGCTGAGGATACTCGAGGAGGAAGCCGTCATGGCCGAAAGCGGAAGTCATGACATGGTACTCACATCCTGGGATCATCTCTGCGAAAGTCTTCTGGTCCACTATAGGGAAGAGACAGTCGCTGTCGATCGCGATGACCTTGGTCTTGGCCTTGATCTGCGAGAGTGCCGCAGCAACTCCGCCGCGGTTCCTGCCGACATTGTGGCTGTCCACAGCGTAGGTCAGGTAATAGTAAGAATATGCGTCGAAATTTCGCTTAGTGATCTTCAGACCCTGATAGCGCTCGTAGGATGCCGCACGGTCTGCGAAGATGACGTCAACGTCCGTCTCCGGCTGGGTGAGGCAATATCCCTCGAAGCTGCGATACGAGATGAGGGCCTGACCCCTCGCGCAGCGAAGTCCAGCCTCGCCACCCTTGAGGTCCTTGCATTCCTCGAAGCTCTGATCCGCCCTGATTGCCATCCTCTGGCACTCCAGGCCTGCCGTCACCCAAGGAGTGACGCGCGCACTGGTGGCCACATAGACCGCACGCTGGATAACGTCAGGCTCCATGAGAGTCCACTCAAGTGCCTGGAATCCTCCAATCGAACCACCGATGAGAAGGTCGACCTTCTCGATCCCCAGGTGCTCGCGAACGAGTATCTCCGTCTTCACGATGTCGCGCACCGTAGCCTTTGGGAAGTCCAGGAAATATGGTCTGCCTGTCTCAGGGTTGATCGAAGCGGGGCCACTGGAACCGTAAGGAGACGTGAGCATGTTCACGCACACGACGAAGTACTTCTCCGTGTCGAAGAACTTGCCCGGACCGGTAAGGTCGCTCCACCAATCCTCGGGATCCGAGTTAGCGGTCAGAGCGTGACAGATCCAGATGACCTTGTCACCCTTGCGGTATTCCCTCTCCGAGGTACGGTACTCTATGGTGATGCCGGGAAGCGAACCTCCGGCCTCGAAAAAGAAAGTCTCAGCGGTATGAAGCTTATGCGAAATCATCTAATGACTACTTGAGTTCGCCCTTCTCGATGAGAACCTCGGCAATCTGGACTGCATTGAGTGCTGCGCCCTTCTTGATCTGGTCGCTGACGAGCCAGAAAGTGATGCCGTTAGGGTTTGCAAGATCCTTGCGCACGCGACCTACGAACACGTCGTCGCAGTTCTCATGGAAGAGAGGCATAGGATATACCTTGTTGGCAGGATCGTCCTCGAGCTGGAGGCCCTTGCCGTTGCGGACAGCCTCCTTGAAAGCCTCGACGCTTACCGGCTCCTCGGTCTCGGCCCAGACTGACTCGCTGTGGCAGCGAAGGCTAGGCACGCGTACGCACATTGCGCTGACTGCGCAGTCGGTATGCATGATCTTCCTGGTCTCGTTGTACATCTTCATCTCCTCCTTGGTGTAGCCGTTGTCGGTGAAGACGTCGATCTGTGGGATCACGTTGAAGGCAAGCTGATAAGCGAACTTGTCCACGGTAGGCTTCTCGCCTGCGAGTACCTGGCGATACTGCTCGTAGAGCTCCGCCATTGCTGCGGCACCTGCGCCGCTGGCAGCCTGGTAGCTGCTGATGTGGACGCGCTTGATGTGGCTTATGTTCTCCAAAGCCTGGAGCGCCACTACCATCATGATGGTGGTGCAGTTAGGGTTCGCGATGATATTGCGAGGACGCACGAGGGCATCATCCGGATTGCACTCAGGCACGACGAGAGGAACGTCCTCGTCCATCCTGAACGCGCTCGAGTTGTCGATCATGATCGCACCGTGCTTGGTGATGGTCTCGGCAAACTCCTTGCTGGTCGAACCGCCGGCGCTGGTGAACGCAACGTCCACGCCCTTGAAATCGTCATTATGCTGGAGAAGCTTTACTTCTATTTCCTTACCACGGAAGGTGTACTTGCGGCCAGCGCTCCTTGAGCTGCCGAAAAGGAGAAGCTCGTCAATGGGGAAGTTCCTCTCATCGAGGACACGAAGGAATTCCTGGCCTACGGCGCCGCTTGCGCCTACGATTGCAACTTTCATATTGTCAAAGTCGTTTTAAAATTCGCAAATTTCGGATTGAAACGCGAAAATAATGAAATTCCTTGATTTTCTATCGCGGATATGCATATATTTGTTCCGATGGATTTGTGGGGAAGCATAAGTGCGATGGTTGATCTGCTGCTGCCAAGGACCTGCGCGGTCTGCGGCAGGACTCTGGCGGTGGAAGAGCGTCATCTCTGCTCGTCCTGTGCCGCAGACATTCCTCTGACATACAACTGGAACATGGCGACCAATGAGATGGCCGACAAGTTCAATGCCCTTATCCAACGAGATCTCGAGGACTCCGAGGAATTCGTATATGAGCCCTACTCCCACGCGGCGGCCCTGTTCTTCTACAAGAGCGGCTCAGAATTCAGGGAGATAACGCGCCAGCTCAAGTACCATGGCAACGTCGGGATGGGCAGGTGGGCGGCAAAGCAGCTCGCGGAGAAGCTCGCAGGCTCGGAGCTGTACTCGGACGTAGACCTCGTCGTGCCGGTGCCGCTGCATTGGAGCCGATATTACAGAAGGGGCTACAATCAGGCAGCCATCATCGCAGAAGTGCTCTCCGAAGAGCTCGGAGCCGGCTTCGAACCCCATATCCTCCGGCGCAGGAGAAGGACCAAGACCCAGACGCACCTGAGCGTGAGCGAGAAGACCAAGAACGTCGCAGGGGCTTTCGTCCTGAACCGAAGGACTGCAGAGAAGCACCGCGGAGTGCGGCATGTGCTCCTCGTCGATGACGTATTCACCACCGGATCGACACTCAACGAGTCGCGAAAGGCGCTGCGCGAAGCATTCGGAGCCCAGACAAGGATCAGCATCGCAACTTTGGGATACGTCGGTCAATAGCTTTTCGTATATTTGTACAACTCAAAGATTATGATCATGAAAAAAGCACTTTTCATCGCTGTTATCAGCATACTCGTGACTTCTTGCGGAATCCTTTTCGGCACCACGTCTCCTGAAGAGGAGAAGGCCTTGGCAGAGAGTGTCAGCAAGAGCGTATCAGAAATGGACTTCAGGATCGACGTGGACACCGTGCTTCCTCTGGTCGGTCCGGCGATCCAGTCCTTTGGTGAATATTATCTTGAGATCCGTGATGGAAAGGTCACGTCATACCTCCCATTCAGAGGGACCAGTACCATCGCGTCATTCGGCGGCCCTTCAGGAATTGAGTTCGAAGATTACCCTATCAAGGCAAAGGTCAGCGGACAGAGGAAAAAGGACACTCCAGCCAGGATACGATTCGATGCGGAATCCGGCAGCGACATCTGGGAAGTGACTATCGAAATCTGGGACAACGGATCAGCTTCAATCGACTGCAACAACGCGTACAAGTCTTCAATGAGGTATCAGGGCAACCTGAGGACCAGCATCGAAGAATAGCTAGAGTATCGTGATCCTATCGTAAGGTACACGATAGTACCGGTGCAGCTGCTCCGCGACCACGTCGTTGGCGACCTGCACGTTCTCGCCGGACCTCATCGCAGCGCGGATCTCCTTCTTGCACGTACGGTTCATCACATGTCTCCTGAGCCAGGAGAAATGGTCGGGATCGTAGAGGAACGACAAGGAATCGAGTTCGCGTATCTTCATGATGTGCAAATTTAGCACATTTACTCAGAATAAGACAAGCCATGGAAAAACAGAGACGACTACTTTCGCTTCTGCTGGTAATGACGGGCATCCTGCTCTCAGGACCAGTGGCATCGGCACAGGTCACCCAGGAGCCTTCCGGCGAGCCGCAGAAGGTGAGGGTGTCCTTCGACAGGGATATCCAGACCATGAGGAACGATGCCTTCCCCGGGTACAGGACCAAGGTCGACGACTATCTCCAGTACTCCCCCGCCGTGCTCATGGTCGGTCTCAAGGCCTTCGGCTACAAGGGACGCAGCGACTGGGGTAGGATGCTCGTTTCCGACGCATTCTCGGCTGCGATCATGGCCGGAGGCGTGAACGGTCTCAAATACTCGGTGAAGAGGATGAGGCCGGACGGATCTAGAGCCAATTCCTTCCCTTCCGGGCACACTGCGACAGCATTCATGGCGGCCAGCATGCTCAACCATGAATACGGGTGGAGAAGCCCATGGTGGGGTTTCGCCGGATATTCGGTGGCGACACTGACCTCCGTCTCGAGAGTCTTCAACGACAAGCACTGGGCCAGCGACACCTTTGCGGGTGCGCTGATCGGAATAGGTGCCACTGAACTCGGATATTTCCTCACAGACCTCATCTTCAAGGACAGGCACCTGATGGGCGGGTACGAGAAGCCGGAGTTCGATTACTGCAGCACCGACAACCGCTACTACAGCCTCCAGCTGGGATATGCGCGCAGGTTCATACTTGCCTCCAAGGAGGCCAAGCAGAACTCCGAGATGCCTTACCGAGGCAGCGGGATGGACTTCACCGCGGAGATTCCTATACTCGAGGGCTCGGGAGTAGCGCTGCGCGCGGGGATGGGCTCGCTTCTTTTCAAGGATGAGAGGTCGTTCAATGTCTATTCGGGCCAGGTCGGCCTCTATTGGGCACGTGAGTTCAACAGATTCGTCGAGTTCCAGGCAGAGGCCCTGATCGGCTATGCCGGACATAAAAATGGCAGCGGAATAGATATTTCCGCCGCCACTTCACTGAATTTCATCACCGGGAACAATTTCAAGATCAGGGGTATCGCAGAATGGGAGACCTTCTCCTATGCATCCCGCCCCGAGTCTGTCGGGAAACCTTTCCTGAACTCCATCCTTCTCGGTTTCAACGCTGCTTTCTACTGGTAGATTCCTACCAGATAGTCACGCGCTCCTCCTCAGGACGATACATCGCATCACCTTCCTTGATGTCGAATGCCTTGAAGAAGGTATCAAGGTTGCGGACTGACACGTTCACACGGTTGCATCCGAGAGAATGTACGTCGGTAAGGGTGCGGCGGGTGATCTCCTGATCGGTGATGTTCTGTGCCCAGAGGGTCGCATACGCGAGATAGAAGCGCTGCTCTGCGGTGAAGCCGTCGATAGGCTCTGGGTGCTTGCCGTTCCATGAGTTCTCCATCGCGGTGAAAGCGATACGGAGACCGCCGTGGTCTGCGATGTTCTCGCCGAGGGTTGCCTCGCCGTTAGCCTTCATGCCCGGGAGAACCTCAACCTCGTTGAACTGGTCCACAAGCTTCTGAGCACGGACCTCGAACGCGGCTGCGTCCTCTGCAGTCCACCAGTTGTTCATGTTTCCGTCCTTGTCGAAGAGGCGGCCCTGGTCATCGAAACCGTGGGTCATCTCATGGCTGATCACGACGCCGATCGCGCCGTAGTTGACAGCGTCGTCAGCATTCGAGTTGTAGAAAGGAGGCTGGAGTATACCTGCGGGGAAGCAGATCTCGTTGGTGGTAGGGTTGTAGTATGCATTGACGGTCTGAGGGCTCATTCCCCACTTCGCCTTGTCCACAGGCTTGCCGAGTTCCTTGAGGTTGTCCTCGGTGTACCACTTCGATACGGCGCGGAGGTTCTCGTAGTAGCTGAGCTCCGGATCGATCACGAGTGAAGAATAGTCCTTCCATGTGTCAGGATATCCGATCTTGATGGTGAAGCTCGAGAGCTTCTCCTGTGCCTTGGCCTTGGTCTCGTCGCTCATCCAGTCGAGGGCAGCGACATGCTCGCCCAGAGATGCCTGGATGTTCTTCACGATCTGGAGCATGCGCTCCTTGTCCTTCTCTGGGAAGTACTTTGCGACATACATCTTGCCGACAGCCTCGCCGAGGACGCTGTTAGGAGTTGCCATCGCCCTCTTCCAGCGTGGCTTCTGCTCCTGGGTGCCGGCCATCTGGCGTGAGAAGAAATCGAAGTATGCATCATAGAAGTCGTCGCTGATCTCTCCGCAAGCGCCGCGAAGTACATTCGCCTGGAGATAGTGACGGAGCTTCGCAGCATCAGCGTCGGTGAACATCTTGTTGATGGCTGCGAGGTATGAAGGCTGCTCGACCACGAGCTTCTGCTGAGGAGCGATTCCGAGCTCAGCGAAGAACACGTCGAGGTGAAGGTTAGGATAAGCTGCGAAAAGATCAGCCGAGCTCATCGGATTGTACTGAGCCTCGATGTCGCGCTGCTGTACCATAGACCAGTATGGGCCGGCGATGGCCATCTCGACGTCGAACGCGTCCTGGGCCTTCTGCGCGGCATCGCTCTCGCCTGCGAGTGTGAAGACCTTCTCGAGGAAGGCCTTGTAGCCTTCGCGGAGGGCTGCGTGCTCAGGAAGGAGATAGTAGTCGCGGTTGCGCATCGCAAGGCCGCTCTCGCCGATGTAGAGAATCTGGCTGTTGCTGTCCATCATGTCGGTCTCCACATAGGTACCGTAGATTGAACCTCCTCCGTATACGGCCATCTGGCCCGATGCCTTGGCGAAGGACACGAGGTCGGTCACGCTCTCGAGCTCTGCAAGGTAAGGCTTAACTGGAGCTGCACCTTCAGCATTGAGACGGAGTGAATCAAGGCCCATGGTGTAGAGGTCAGCGAGCTTCTGCTCGTCGGTTCCCATCGCCGCCTTGCTCTTTGTGAGCCCCTGGAAGAGCTCGTTGAGACGGATCTCGTTGTTCTCTGCGAGCACGTCGAAGGCACCGTAGCGTGAGTACTCCGGCTTGAGAGGGTTAGCCCTTCTCCATCCGAGGGTCGCATAGTCATAGAAATTCTCGCCTGGGGCGATCGAGGTCTCCAGGTTGTCGAGATTGATAGCCGGAACCACCTCGCTCTCAGGCTGTCCGTTGCCGCAGCCTGCCGCTGCGATCATGGTAACTGCCATAAGGATGATAGTCTTTTTCATATCGTTTAATTCAATAATTCGTCGCATTTTTCAAACGCGGCACAAAGGTAAAATTTTTTATCTTATCTTTGCATCCACATCACGCCCTGGTGGTGGAATGGTAGACACGAGGGACTTATAGGATTCCGAGGAATCACTTGAGTGCGCTGAGGGGAAACCCCAGACGTAGAATCTTCCTAACAAACAGAAACCTATCCCGTAGCGATACGGGAGTTGGCGATGGCTCACTAAATCGCAGACATGCGTAAATGGCGTAGAGACTATACGGAAGACACCTAAACGACAGCATGGTGATGAAATAGTCCAGACTACAACATCTCTCCGAGATGGCTCGTGCAAAAGCGAGAGTAGCATGAAAATCCCTTGGCCCGCAAGGCTGTACGAGTTCGAGTCTCGTCCGGGGCACATATGAAATCCATAAGTTGTTGATTATCGACACACTTATGGATTTCATTGTTAATGGGGTTAAAAAACGCCTTTCAGTCCCCCAAAATGTGACTTTGCCCGTAGATTGGGGGAGAAAAACAGTTTTGGCACCCCGATTATCTAATCAAATACCTAATCACCACTGCAACTGACAAAAAAGCGTGGGATTTCAAACATTTACGACAAAAAGGCTCTACATTTGTGTACTGTTTAAGCCAATATACTGACACCGACTATGAAAAAGTACCTATTCTTCCTTCTCTGCGCCGCTGCCGTAGCATGCCAGAGCGAGTATGAGCCGGAAGGCACCCTCGAGGGCAAGCACGTCCTCTATGTATATGGAGGTTGGGACGGACATGACCCGGCGCCTTGCCATGAGCTCCTTCTTCCGTGGCTCGAGTCCCAGGGCGCGACCGTCACCTCTTCCGAAAGCCTTGACGTATACACCGACGCCGAACTCATGGCCGACGTGGACCTCATCATTCAGGCATGGACCATGGGCCGAATCACACCGGCACAGGAGAGAGGCCTCCTCAACGCGGTGAAGAGCGGAACGCCGATTGCCGGATGGCACGGCGGAATCGGAGATTCATTCAGGAACAACACCGAATTCCAGTTCATGGTAGGTGGCCAGTGGGTCGCACACCCTGGCGGCGTCATCGAATATGACGTGAACATCACCGACCACAAGGACCCTGTGACCAAGGGTCTGAAGGACTTCCACATGGTATCGGAGCAGTACTACATGCACGTGGACCCCAACGTCAAGGTCCTCGCGACGACCACCTTCAACGGCGACCACGCCTCATGGATCGACGGACACGTGATGCCTGTCGCATGGAAGACCCAGTACGGCGAAGGACGAGTGTTCTACTCATCCCTGTGCCATGTCGTATCCGACTTCGAGGTGCCGGAGGCATACGAAATCATGAAGCGAGGCATACTCTGGGCCGCCGGTAAATAACAAAAAAACAAGCTAGAAAGAAATGAAAAGCAGCAATATCATACTTGCGATGGTGTCGGCAGCAGCGCTGGCATCGTGCGCGCAGCAGCCCGTCCAGGAGGCTGCAGAGCCGGCCGTGTACAAGAACGTGGAATTCGCAGAGGCTCCGACCGTGAACGGCGGTACCAAGACCCTCAACATCAACATCTGGAAGGGCGTCGGCGAGGAGCCTCAGCCTGTCGTGCTCTTCGTGCATGGCGGTGCGTGGGTATCAGGTGACAATAAGCTCGACACCGCCGGTGGCGAACAGATACAGGCGCTCATGGAGCTCCGCGAGTGCGGCGTGACGGTGGCGGCAGCGACCTACCGCTTCTCGGGAGAGGCGATCTTCCCTGCGCAGATACACGACGTGAAGGCAGCTATTCGCTTCCTCAAGGCAAATGCCGAGACCTATGGCATCGATCCGCAGCGTATAATGACCATGGGCGAATCAGCCGGATCCCAGATGGCCCTGCTCGCTGCCGTATCCAACGGTGAAGAAGAGATGGAAGGCACGATAGGTGGCAACCTCGAGGTTGACAGCGACGTGATAGGATGCGTGGACTGCTACGGCATGACCGACTTCCTCACCCTCGCATCAGACCTCTATGCACGCCCTGACCTCGGTCGCACCGATGCCCAGGTGTACGATCTCGTGGAGGCTCCGAACTCAAGCCGCTCACAGCTCTTCGGCCTCACCACCGAGGAATGCAACCTCGGAACGGTAAGCAAGAACCCGAAAAGATTCCCTCAGGAATATGCACTCGTGAAGGCAGGAAGCCCTCTCTACCATGTTAGTCCTGACGACCCTCCTATCCTCATCATCAACGGACAGAGGGACATCAGAGTGCCGTCAGCACAGGCGCTGAAGATGTATCAGGCGCTCTACGACGCCGGAGTAGAGGCTGAGATCCTGCTGAACGACAGAGCGCCTCACGGCAACCTCGGCCGCGAGTCCGCAGCTGCCATCAAGTCATTCATCCTGCGCATACTTTTCCCGCAGGAGAAAGAGTAGAGTCAGATACCTAGAAAGAATAAGCGACACCCAG
>NZ_JBAEER010000189.1:0-31517 GCF_056207615.1 Candidatus Cryptobacteroides sp.
TCTATCCTTACTGGCATCCAAGCGGCGACTATATCGCATATTCTTCGAACTCGACTCTCCAGACCTTCCATGTAGCAAACGAGAAGCTCATAGAGGTCTTCGACAGCGCGTCCGATGTCTATGTATACGACGTGAAGAAGAATGAGCTCATCCATTATCCAGAGCTTTCGGGTGACTCTGCGTGGGAGACCTTCCCGTCTTTCTCGCCTGACGGACGTACGCTCTATTTCTGCAAGGCGAGGCCGGTGAATGTTCCTCTGAACATCAGGGACGTGCACTATGACCTCTGCAAGGTGGCCTTCGATCCTGCCACCGGTGAGATCTCCGGTCCGGTCGAGGTACTCGTCGAGGCTTCTGCACACGGGAGCAGCGTGTCCTTCCCGCGCCCTTCTTTCGACGGCAGGTATATCATGTACGCGCTCTCGGAGTACGGAAACTTCTCTATATGGCATCCTGAGTCCGATCTATGGCTCTATGATCTCCAGACAGGGGAGAACAGGCCTCTCGCGACGGCCAATTCCGGCTCTGCAGACAGCTACCACAACTGGAGCAGCAACAGCCGTTGGTTCGTGCTCGGAAGCCGCAGGCTCGACGGCATGTTCACCAGGCCTTTCATCAGCCATATAGACGAGGACGGGAACGTCACAAAGCCTTTCCTGGTGCCTCAGGAGAATCCTCGCAGCTACTATCGGAATCAGATGCGATCATATAATATTCCGGAGTTCATCACGGCTCCTGTCGATTTCGACCGCCTCAAGGCAGAGAAGCTCATCAATCGTCCTGCCCGCACTCCTTTCGGTTCAAGGATTTCGAAATAGCTTTGCCTTCTGGTCTGAGTAGCTTTGCCTTCTGGCTTTGCCGTAACCCGTTGACTGATAGCGGTATACCGAACGGACGGCTCCCTCTTTCGGGGGAACCGTCCATATGGGATATTGCTGGAAATCAGATAGTTACGACAGCGGTTGCTTGTGTCGTGCCGGAGGTTTAGTCAGCGTACAGACCAGTGCGGTCGAGGATATGGTCGAGATTCGCCAGACCGTATACCATGACGGCATTGACGATGGCAGAATGTTCCATGTACTCAGGAATGGTCTTGTTGTACATGTCCCTCTCGCTATGCCAGATCTCGCCGTAGTCGAAGCCGTAGCCCTTGACGTCACGAAGGTCGAGCGAGATTGTAGGCACGCCGTTCATCGCGAAGTACGCATGATCCGAACCACCGGCAGTGGTAGGACGTGGGCGAGGCTCGCTCTCATTCTTGTTCACCGTGAATGGGAACTCAGGGTTGAGGTTCGCGAGCGGTGCCGAAATGTTCACGAAATCGTCATACATGGCAGGAGGTACGGTCACTGATACGGCAACCTCAGGACCTCCGTCGCGGTTGAAGTAGTTCGAGATCTTGCCCATAGGAGCGACGCCGCTCTCGACGAAGAACTTCGATCCGAGCAGGCCGAACTCCTCTGCGGTCCAGATGCAGAACATCATGGTGCGGAGAGGCTTTGCACCTGAGAGAGCGATGAGTCTTGCCGACTCCATGGTCACTGCAGTACCCTGTGCGTCGTCGATGGCACCGGTGGCACCGTCGAAGGCGTCGAGATGGCCTCCTGTGAGCACGTATTCGTTAGGATACTTGCTGCCCTTGATGATACCGATAACGTTGTGGTACTTCACCGGACCTTCAACGAAGTGGTTCCTGATGTCGAACTCGAGGAGGAAGTCGCGCCTTTCCTTGGCCTTCTTGTAGATGATGTCGTACTGCTCGCTGTCAAGCTTGATGTCGCACACTGTTGGAAGAGTGTCCATGGTGAGCTTGTAGCAGTTCGCACGGTCGTAGAGTATCTTCATCGGCACGTCGGAAGACTGGATGAATCCGAGCGCACCGGCCTTGACCATCTCGTCGAAGAAAGGAACGAGGATGTTGCCGTCCGCGTCCTTGGTCTCCGCGCTGACAGGGAAACCGTTGGACTTGCCGCCGACGAGGACCCATGCGCCCTTGATGAGGCCCTTGATCCTGTCGAACTCCCTCTGGGTCTTCGGCTCGATGACCACATGACCCTTCTGAGGACCCTTGGTTCCGGCGGTGTACGAAGGAGTGGCGAAATGGAGGTTCATGTCACCCTCGCCGAGCATCCTTCCGAACCATGGACCGCGGTTGAAGCCGACGTTGATCTCACCGGCCTCCTGCACCATCACCTCAAGTCCCCATGACTTGAACTGCTGTGCGACCCACTTCTCTGCGTACTGGAGTGCGTCCGATCCGACGATACGTCCACCGATGCGGTTCGCGATGAAATCCTCGATCTCCATGGTGGTGTTGTCGGTCTGGCCGAGTTCTATGATCTTCTGGACGGTCTTGTCCTTCGATGCTTTGTACTTCTGTGCTCCCGCCGGCATCGCGGTGACGAGGAGGAGGGAAGCGGACAGAAGCGCGATGATTCGTGTTCTCATAGTGATAGGCTATATGCAGGATTAGCAGCCCTTGGCTACATCGATTGCGTTCTGGATGTCTGCGATGATGTCGTCCGGATCCTCAAGACCGATGCTCAGACGGATGAGCTCAGGTGCGATACCGGAATCGCGGAGCTGCTCGTCGGTGAGCTGACGGTGGGTGTGGGATGCAGGATGGAGCACGCAGGTGTGGCAGTCGGCTACATGGGTCTCGATGGTGATGAGCTCGAGCTTGTCCATGAATACGCTGGTGAACTCGCGCGCGTTGAGCTTGCCCTGGTCCTTGAGACCGAAGCACATCACGCCGCAGGTGCCGTCAGGCATGTATTTCAGCTGGTTCGCATGGTCTGCAGAGGATTCGAGCTCCGGGAAGTTGACCCATGCGACGTCCGGATTCGACTCGAGGTACTTAGCGACCTTGAGGGCGCTTGAGCAGTGCCTTGGCATGCGTACGTGGAGAGTCTGGAGACCGAGGCCGAGGTAGAATGCGTTCTGAGGAGCCTGGATGCTGCCGAGGTCACGCATGAGTGTGGTGGTCGCCTTGGTGATGTATGCGAGCTTGCCGAACTTCTCGGTGAAGGTGATGCCGTGGTATGACATGTCCGGAGTGGTGAGGCCTGGGAACTTGTCCTTCTGTGCGTCCCAGTCGAAGTTTCCGCTGTCAACGACGCAGCCGCCGACCTGAACGCCCTGACCGTCCATGTACTTGGTAGTCGAGTGGGTCACGATGTCCGCACCCCATTCGAAAGGACGGCAGTTCACAGGAGTAGGGAAGGTGTTGTCCACGATGAGCGGAACGCCGTGCTTATGGGCGATGCGAGCGAACTTCTCGATGTCGAGGACCATGACTCCTGGATTGGAGAGAGTCTCGCCGAACACGAGCTTGGTGTTAGGACGGAAAGCCTTCTCGATCTCTTCCTCGGAAGCGTTCTGGTCAACGAAGGTGACGTCGATGCCCATCTTCTTGAAGGTGGTGCCGAGGAGGTTGAAGGTACCTCCATAGATGCTGGTCGCGCTGACGATGTGTCCGCCGGCCTCGCAGATGTTGAAGCATGCGAAGAAGTTCGCTGCCTGGCCCGAAGAGGTGAGCATGGCTGCGACACCGCCCTCGAGGGCAGCGATCCTTGCCGCTACCATGTCGTTGGTAGGGTTCTGGAGACGTGTATAGAAATATCCGCTTTCCTCAAGGTCGAAGAGAGCGGCCATCTGCTCGCTGTTCTCGTACTTGAAGGTTGTGCTCTGAATGATTGGCATCTGGCGAGGCTCACCCTTCTTTGGGCTGTAGCCTGCCTGGACACAGAGTGTTCCGATTGAATACTTTGCCATTGTCTTGGTTCTTATGTTTGTTGTATGTTCGTTTGTTCAGCTTTTGCAACTTTTGCTTGTTCTGTCTGTTACGTTCTGCCCGCTGCGTTAAGCCTCTTCGTGGAGAGTGTCCCAGAGGAGGGTCTTGAGCGCGTTGAGGTTCTCGCCCGAAACGGATGAGAAGAAGATGTGCGGCACATCCTTAGGGAGGGTTGGCTCGATTTCCTTCTTCATCTGCTCGTCAAGCATGTCTGACTTAGAGATTGCAAGGACACGACCCTTCACGAGGAGCTCAGGGTTGTACATCTTGAGCTCGTTCAGGAGTATCTCGTATCCCTTTGCGAAGTCGTCGGTGTCGGCCGGGAGCATGAACAGGAGGATGGAGTTTCGCTCGATGTGGCGGAGGAAGCGGAGTCCGATTCCCTTGCCTTCATGCGCACCTTCGATGATGCCCGGGATGTCTGCCATGACGAACGACTGGTCGTCGAAGTATCTCACGATTCCGAGGTTTGGCTCGAGGGTGGTGAACGCGTAGTCCGCGATCTTCGGCTTTGCGGCGCTCACGGCTGCGAGCAGGGTAGACTTACCTGCATTAGGGAAGCCTACGAGACCCACGTCCGCGAGGACCTTGAGCTCGAGTATGAACCATCCTTCCTGGCCTTCCTCACCCGGCTGGGCGTAGCGAGGGGTCTGGTTGGTTGCTGACTTGAAGTTGTTGTTTCCGAGTCCGCCGCGGCCGCCTGGAACGAGGATCTTCTCCTCTCCGGCCTCCACGAGCTCCATGAGCACTTCTCCGGTCTCGGCGTCCTTTGCGACCGTTCCGAGCGGAACGTCGAGTATCACGTCTGTTCCGTTCCTTCCGTGGCGCAGCTGACCGCTTCCGCCTTCGCCGTTCTCGGCCATGATGTGCTTGCGGTACTTCAGATGGATGAGAGTCCAGAACTGAGGGTTGGCGCGGAGGATGATATGTCCGCCACGTCCGCCGTCACCACCGTCGGGACCGCCCTTAGGTATATATTTCTCCCTGCGGAGGTGCATTGAACCAGCACCGCCGTTACCTGATCTCAGGAAGACCTTTACGTAGTCTATGAAATTTGAATCTGCCATAACATGCTTTTTTCCAAGCTACAAATATAGATAATCTATACTATATTTGCGAAATGGAGTTTACTTTGCAGTCATACGAGATCCTGATCATTGGACTGATCGTGATGGGGCTATTCCTTGCCGTCATACCAGTTGGTCGTGGCGACTCTCGTCTCAAGGGATATAGGATATCATTGGTTTTCATGGCATTGTCTTTCGTGAGCCTTGGTGCCTATTGCCTTATTAAGGCTCGATTGCCACGCGAACTTCTGTTCATCCCATTCTTCATATCCTCCCATATTCAGGTATGTCTGCTGGGGTTGGCACATTTGAATCTGTTGAATCTTAACATAGTTCATAGAAGGCAGGTATTCTATAATTTTTTGCCTTTGCTAATTTGTGCCTTGACCTATTCTATCGTACAGCCTTTCTGTCCATTCATTCGCTTGTCGTCATGGGATTTATTCTTCCATTCTATGACAAATCCAGGTGTTATCGTCAGGATGCTCTGGCTACTAGTATACATTGGACAGATTCTGTATTATGCCGTAGTGTTCTTTAGGGAAGAAAAATCGTACAGTGAATCCCTTGGCAACTTCCTTTCTGATGTGCCAAGCGCAAAGTATCGTCTTGCGTTATACAGTTTCATAGGAGCTCAACTTGCAGGAGCCGATTCGGTCTGTATTTGCCTAACCCTGGATATGTTCTGGGGCGGACTTTTCAATCTGATTATGCTTGCACTGTACGCATTCATGTGCGTTCTGTTTGTACAGTATCCTTCTATATTTTTCAAGATCTCAGGACTTATCGATGATAAGCCGGATAATTCAGTTGGCACGGTCGTGTCAATCTCATGGCAAAGCCTTAAGGACAGGATAATCGAAGAAAAATTATACCTTACAGAAGGTCTGACCGTAGAGCAGTTGGCAAGGACTCTTGCCGTCAGCAAGAGTACTCTGTCGAAACTTGTGAATACGGAGGAGGGAGTCAATTTCAATACTTTCATCGGGGGACTCAGGGTCGCAGAAGCTCAGGCCATCATGAAGTCGCATCCTGAGATGACATTCTCTGACATTGCGCTTAAAGTAGGCTATAGTGAGCATAGCAATTTCTCGCGTCAGTTCAAGGCGACGACAGGATTTACCCCCGGGGAATATCGTAAGAAACTGTAATCATCCAAAATCTCTATTTCCTGTCATCCAGGGTTCTGGGTGGCAGTTTTTTGTAAAATTTGGAATTTACGTTGTGTAAATGTGATATGTGTTTTCGCAGACTTATCAATTCGGAAGAATGAATCTGCGGATTGATAAAGATATTGTCGATGTCGATAGGTACTTTTGTTCACGTTAAATACATGTACCAATATCTAAACTAATTCCAGATGAAAAAGATTATCGTTCTTTTTGCAATGACTTTCATTGCGGTGACGGCTCTGGCGCAACCTCGTGCTATAGGTGGATACTTTAGTGTGTTCGGAGGCGAAGGTGTCGGATTTTCTTACCAGCACAGTCTAGCTAATGACAAGATGTTTGTCGAAGCGGACGCAATTCTATCGTATGACTATGGCTTCACATTAGGCGGGTGGGGTAGCGTTGTAGTCAATTACATTTTTGCAAAACCAGAATGGCTCTCATTCGCTGATATGAATGCTTATGCAGGCATTGGTATAGCCGGAGGATGGGTCGGAGACGCTCTTTGTACAGGTAATTGGTATGACTATGGGCCATCGCAGAACTTTGGAGGTGGAATGATCGGCCCTCAGCTTAGTCTTGGAATAGAGGCTAACATGAAATATGGACTGAGCATTTCCCTTGATATGAAGCCTATTTTCGCAGCTCATTTCAATGATTGGATGTATAGAGGCTCAGTTGGTCTTTACAAAGATGGCCTCATGATGTTCTGCCCGGGAATCGGCATAAGGTATAGATTCCATTAATTCTAATTAATTACGATTACATTATTTAATAAAGTATTATGAAAAAATATCTTGCTATTGCATTTGCATCATTCTGCTTTATAGCAGCATCAGCCCAGGAATGGGACACCGTAACTCTTCTTGAAGGAAGCACTGATTTCGCTAAGTCAGGAGAGTTGATAAATATCGTCATGGATGTCAGCCATGCCGTGGATGTTGAGTATGATGGTGACTGGAAAGTTGCAAAGGTAAATGGATTTGTATACGATACTGTAGGTGAAGAGTCATTCAATGACTCGTTCAGACTTGCATGGAGAGAGATGAAGATGCTCCTCGGTCGCACCAAGAAGAAAGCAAACAACGTACAGTTGCCTCCAAAGGATGAAGAGAATCCAAAATTCAAGTACGAGATGAGATACGATATCGATACTCTCGATACAGGAAGCGGATCGGCCGCCTTGTGGGGAAGCTCAATGGCAAAGAATAATATGAAAAAGGGCGGAATGGTTGCAGTCGGAACACTCACCGTCACTGATCTCGATTCAGGGGATGTCGTATGTAAGATGAAGATGAACCGTACCAAGGGGGTCATTATGGCTGGAATCGCCCTCAGAGGTGCATTTTACATACGTATATCAGGCCTTCTCTGCAATGTCATGCTCTATGACCATATGCTCAATTATAAGCCTAATACGCTTACCCCGAAAAAATAAAGTGGTCTACGATCAGATGTGCCGCCACATTGCTAAGGTAAAATAGAGATGAGAATTGATATGAGGCATGGGCTACTGGCCTTGACGATGTCCGTTGCATTGTTTGCAGGATGTCAGAAACCAGATAATCCAAATACACCGGAGGTAAAGCCTCCGGTTGATAACCCTATAGATAATCCTGGGGCAGAACCTGAAGGTGACGACTATTCAGGGTGGAATACCACTGGAAAATTCATCCCAGTCGATGAAGATGCTACCCTGAATCCTAATTTTTTCCTTCTTGACTGGAATAAGACCGAGATCCTGGAGTTGAACGAGGAGGATATGACCGTCACTCTCAGTTTCATAGGACCGGTTCCGAGTATGTATAAAGGTGCCCTCACCATTATTGAGCCAGATGGCACGATGCCATTTTTGTGCTATGTGGAAGAAGCTAATATGGGAGGTGCAAACGTGACCCTCAAATTCCGTGAGGCTGAGCTTTCAGAACTATTCTTCAACCAGAGTTTCGCCATCACGACAGATGCTGCTAATTGTTACTTCCAGGACTGCCAGATATTTGCAAAAGAGGGGTTCTATTCTGCTGATGGAATAGCCACGAAAGTAGGCTCAAATCTCAATTTTGAGAACTCCAAGTTCGTTAATGTTACGGACAAGTTTGCATATACAGATATGTTGCTTCCTGGTCTGAATTTCAGACATTCGACATCGATGCAACTCACTCCTAGTGTCTACTGCCAATTTGATCGACCAATTACGGACGGCGTGAGCTCCTTGATTCGAGCCAAGTTGGTTGTGCTCAGCGCAGTTCTGGAAGGCAAGCTTGAGTTTAGTGAAGATGTAAGCCTTGGAGCCTCTTTCAGTACAGGACCCTATTTTGAAGGAAATACGAAACCGTGGACAGTGTTTACAAAATGGATAGGTGTACCAGTCCACGGCATTACAATTCCTGTGATGATAAATCTTGAACATTGTGTAAAGGTTGGTGCCAAGGCTTCTGGAAGTGTCGATGGATATAGAAATGTCACTACAAATACATACACTGCGACTGTCGGAGCAGAATACAGCAACGGAAAACTGAGCCCTATCAAAGAATTTAGATCATCAAAGACCACCGAGTCTAATCCATCTTTTACTGGCGAGGCTTCAATCGAAGCAACATTTACATACGCTCCTCTACTTACTATTGCACCGATAGGTGCTGTCGGGATCACTGTCGAAGTGGATCCATATGTAAGTTTTGGAATTTCTGCCAAATATGTAGAAGACAAGATATCTGGATCCTTTGATGTTTATTCGGGAGCAGATCTTGCTCTTTCAGCTGTCAGACGAAAATCCATCTTCACTCCGTCATACAAGGTCTTGGCCAACCTCCAGCCAATAGAGATCGTGAAGAAGACAAAACTCTACAGCTATCCAAATACCATCGAACCAAAGAATAAGAAGGATATCAAGGATCTCAGGATGGGCTACAATGACAAGAAGAAAATCAGTCATAAAGCCAGTGCTGTAAACTATACGCGAGAAGAAAATGGCGGTAAGGTTCCGGCGAACAAGTCCTTGGTAAAGGTGGAGGTCGTTTCAAACATGCCTTCTGGGACGAAAGGCACTACGACGAGGGAAGACGGCCTCGTTATCCATGACATTGTATACTACGAGGCAGATGAAAATGGAGAAATCAGCCACGACTACCGTGTTCCTGGACCTCTCAACTATGACTATTCTTTCGAGACGAGCGTTTTGGGTGGAGATGGCAAGCCTGTCGAGACTTTCACGATTAAGCCTACGAACAAATTCAAAGGTTTCGTGGCGGAATACAAACCTGTGGATCCATCATCCACCGGGTCGGTAAGGCTCATAGTTGATGAATATGGCAGGAAGGTCTACGAGCAGGGTACTATTGTTAGGCATATGTACCTGGAAGGCTATCACTACATCGGAACGTTCAATGTGAATTCCTACAATGAAGACCTTTTGGAAGATTACGATGTAGACCTCAGTGAGATCAGCAGCGGAATCATGAGATTCACAGCCGATGTCAAATATATGGTCGGTTTGTTTGTGGAACAGGACGTGATAGGAAAGGTGGATTATTACAGGTGGGATCAGATGGAAAACGGCAACTACCATGGGTACCAGCATCAGGAGACTGTAATCGATACTATGAAATGTGTCCATTGTACCGGTCCTGGCATTACTGAAGAGATTTCCCAAACAGACATAACATATTGGTATAATGTTCCGATTATGGTTGCCACCGGAGAATTGGCGGGAGATGAATTTGGTCTTTTCTATATGAGACTGTCTGATCTGCAAGTATTCGGTGATGATGATGACTCGCCGGACATCCCTGAGGATGACAGGCCGGGGCGTGGCGATGACCCAGGTACGGGCACGGATCCCGGTTACGGTGATGATGACGACGATGAGGAGTCAAAATACTATGTAAGGATTGATGAAGAACTTGAAAACTGGGAAGGCAAGTACCTCATTGTATATGACCAGGCAGGGAAAGAGTCTTTTCTTCCGGGTAACTTGTCAGGAATTTACAACAGCTACAACGGACAGGGAACTCATGCCGAAGATGGACACATCCTTGTGACTGCTGCTAACGAGGACGCCTACTTCACCATCAGCCGCCTGCCAGAAGGCAAATACGCCTTCTACTCGTCCAAGGATTTCTACCTTGGATGTAAGGACAGTGAGAGAGCTGTGTTTGACAAGTGGGCCGAGGAACCGATACCTCATACCATTACTTATGACTCAACCAACCACTGCATCCTCATTCAGGGCTACCACGGTCATACTCTCTGCTATGATGAAAAATGGCATCAATTCATCTATGCCGATTGGGGCGATTACAGCTCAGGAATGTATCATCCTGTCCAACTCTATAAACTTTATTGACATAGCGAATGAAAGCAACCATAATTGGAAAGACACTCATGATTTCTGTGGTTTCTTTGTTGTTGTACACGGCAGCGAGTGCTCAGAATAACGTGATTTCTCAGGTGCAGAATGGTGTCAATGCGGTAAGCAACATCGCGTCGATCGTCGATGCATCCCATGGTGAAAATGCGACACCAGTCGCAATGAACTTGCTGGGCAACCTGCAGAAGACCTTCATGGCAGGCGTGGTAGTCGGCGTGAATTTCGGTGGTGCCGAAGAAGAAGGAAAGTCTGGAAGTGCGCTCGAGAGATTCAACGTGGGCTTTACGACCCGAATAGGACTCCCTCTTGGTTTTGCACTTCAACCTTCCATAATGTATACGACTAAGAAGATCAGTGTCAAGGACATGGTTCAGAAGACCTCACTTCTGACGTCGGTCGGTTTCATCGAAGTGCCAGTTCAACTTCAATGGGGAGTGAATTTTAAAAATAATTTAAGGCCATTCATCTTTGTTGAGCCATTCATCGGATATGGTGTCACTCAAAAGAGCAAATTATTCGGCTCGTCATTCAATCTTGAGGATATTCTTAACGGAAGCCTTGAGGAGGATGCTGATGTTGATCTTCCAGAGATTCCGGACATGCAGGAAATAAAGGATAATATTGTGAAGAAGATGGAATATGGACTTGGCGGAGGTCTTGGACTTGCATATGGTCCGGTCCAACTTTCTTTAAAGTATTACAGGAATATGGGCAAACTTTATATGGATGACGCAAACTCTGGAGTAAAACTGGGGGATGCAATCAAGACTGCGATGAAGGATAAGAACTACATAAGCGGATTTACCGTTTCTTTGGGTCTTGTGTTCTAGCAGAACACTATTTCATTCTTTTTAGGTTATTTGGTATGGTCGGGGTCTGCATGAAAACATCTCCGACCATACTTTTATGTTACCAATTGAGGATACTGATGCAGTTTCTCATGAGCGACGCGAACTGAAAATATTGCAGATTCTTTGAGTTCGCAGCGGGGAAGTCATTTTCTCCACCAAGCTGGTGGAGTAATAGTCTTGTCAGAGAATCAAATGATTGAAATTCTCCCACAAGTTGTGGGAGTTTTAATGCTATATTCCTTTGACGTTGGCACGAAGTACAAAAAATGAAGGATTCTTGGATGTCGTGGCAGGAAAATGGACAGATTAGACAGATTTGCTGGCACGAGATACAAAAATAGACCGATTCTTGGACGTCGTGACACTCGCTATGTCGAACCGGTCTCCTCTGGCTGTCGCGAACTGAAAAATATTGATGATTTTTTGAGTTCGCAGCGGGGAAATGGGCGTAGAAGGCGGGGGAATGAGCAAGGATACCCTGAAACCGTGCGGAGAAAGCCTGGAATCTAGTCGAGAAACACTCCGAGAAACACGTCGAGAATCACGCCGAAAAACACACCGGAATCACTCCGAGAATCGCGCCTGGAAGGCGGAAATGAGGCCGAGGACGGACACCAGTCCGGCAATGGCAACCATCTTACCTCAAGGCCGCTCATGCGGAAGGTGATCCTGTGATCGACAATATCCCTACTCCCGGACGCCCTAACATGTATCTCTAAAAGTTGTTATATTTGCGTGCTCGGCGATACAAGTTGTCGTCGAGCATGCTTTTTCTATCCTGAATTGACATGAAACGGATTATTTTGACCGCCATGGCGGTAATTGTGGCGGCGGGTTCAGCATTCGCGCAGCCACAGGCTCCCCAGAGAAAGGATTCCTATAAGCTTGAGGACGTCGGAACTCACGACCCTGTGATGGCTAAGGAAGGCGACACATATTATCTCTTCGCAACAGGCATGGGCATCTCGGTGATGTCATCCAGCGATAACATGAAGACATGGAAGTTCGAGAACAGCGTGTTCGAGTCTGCACCTGCGTGGACTACGGAGATGCTTCCAAACTTCCGTGGACACATGTGGGCACCGGACGTGCTCTTCTATGAAGGCGAGTGGCATATCTTCTACTCATGCTCGGCTTTCGGCAGGAATACATCGATGATAGGACATGCCACCAACAAGACCCTCAATCCTAAGAGCCCTGACTTCAAGTGGGTGGACAAGGGTTGTGTGATCCAGTCGGTTCCGAACAGGGACATGTGGAACGCGATCGACCCTAACGTCATCGTGGACGAGGAGGGAACTCCATGGATGGATTTCGGCTCATTCTGGGACGGTATCAAGCTCTTCAAGATGAAGAAGGATATGAGCGGTCCTGCAGTTCCGCAGGAGTGGTACTCCGTATGCCGAAGGGAGAGAAAGTTCGAGCAGCCTGACTCGAATGCAGGTGACGGCGCAGTTGAGGCTCCGTTCATCATGAAGCATGGTGACTACTACTATCTCTTCACTTCATTCGACTACTGCTGCCGCGGTGCGCGCTCGAACTACAATGTCGTAGTCGGTCGCAGCGAGAAGGTCTCTGGCCCATATCTCGACAAGGACGGCAAGGACATGGCCTACGGCGGAGGTTCTGTCGTGCTCGCAGGTAATGAGGATTGGGCAGGCGTAGGTCACAACGCAGCATACGACTTCGGTGGTAAGAGCTACTTCATCGCTCACGGATATGATCTTTCAGACAACGGCGCTTCGAAGCTCGTCATCAGGGAGATCAAGTGGAGCTCTGACGGTTGGCCAATCGTGGAGTGGTAGCCTGGCAGAATTTTGTAATGAGGATAATTGTCGCATCGGATTCATACAAGGGCTGCCTGTCGTCCAGACAGGTGGCGGACGCCGTCGCGCGCGCTTTGCCGGATGACGAGGTGGTGTGCATTCCTGTTGCTGATGGCGGCGAGGGAACTGTCGATGCCTTGGTCGACTGCCTTGGCGGGAGCTATGAACATGCGACAGTATCCGATCCTCTCGGACGGCCGATAGCCGCGCGTTACGGAATTGCCGGCGATAAGGCTATCGTCGAGTGCGCTTCAGCCTGCGGTCTGTCACTGCTTGCTCCGGAGGAACGCGACCCGCTGTCCGCGAATACGCATGGGCTCGGTGAATTGATTCTCGACGCCGTGGAAAAGGGATGCAGACGCTTTCTCATAGGCTTGGGTGGCAGCGCTACCAATGACGGGGGAATGGGAATGATAGAGTGTCCGAACTTCCTTGAGAAGACCCGCGAATGCCATTTCACAATAGCCTGCGACGTTGATACTCCATACGTCGGACCGGAGGGCGCCAGCCGTGTGTTCGGACCCCAGAAGGGTGCATCCCCGGAAGATGTGGAACTTCTCGAAAAACGGCTCTGCGGATATGCGGAACGCATGTTTGAGGAGACCGGTGTGGATGTGAGGGACATGCCCGGAGCAGGTGCTGCAGGAGGCCTTGGCGGCGCTTTCGCTGCCTACCTCGGAGCCGAGCTCAAGAGGGGAGTCGACATGGTCCTGGACGCGCTGGATTTCGATTCTCTGTTGCAGGGTGCTGACCTTGTCATCACCGGAGAAGGATGCTCAGATTTCCAGACCGTCAAGGGAAAGCTTCCATACGGAGTCCTCCGTCGTGTGAAAATGGCTGGCGTGCCCGTGCTGCTGATGAGCGGTGCCATTCGTGACATCGATATGATTCGAGATGCCGGATTCGAACACATGATAGAAGTGACACCGGAGGGCATGGATCTTTCGGATGCGCTCAATCCGGAAGTCGCAGTTGAGAATATCCGACGTGCTGTCGTAGAATCAAAGAATTCGTATATTTGTTCCCAGATAGATACAGAAATATGAAAAGAATATTCTTCAATATGGCAATCCTTGCTTGCATGCTTACGGCATGTGAAAAGAATGTCATTAAAAACGAAGAAGAGCCTATCGAGCATCCGGTAGCGGTTGACCTTGGACTCAGCGTGAAATGGGCGTCATGTAACATAGGAGCCTCAGCTCCAGAGGATTGGGGAGATTATTTTTCTTGGGCAGAAAGTGATGCGAAAGAATTCTACTATGTGGACAACTATAAGTGGGGAGTCGATAATCGTTCGACTGAGCGTCCTTCTGGTATGACTCGGTATACGGGTGACGCGAGCAAAGGTGGAGACGGACTCTCAGTCATCAGAGCAAAAGATGATCCAGCCAGGAGTAATTGGGGTAGTAAGTGGCGCACTCCGACGAAGGAAGAAATGGAGGAACTCTTAGACCAAACCAAGTGTCAGTGGAGTTTCGATTTTAAGCGAAACGGATATGTGGTGACTGGCATCAGCACCGGCAAATCAATATTCCTTCCTTGTGCAGAGCTTCGTGATGACACATCATCTTTACATTACACATCTGGAAACTATTGGACATCGACACTTTGCGATGATTACGTGGCATCTGCATATCGTCTCTCAATGAACTCTGGACGATACGATAGAACAGATCGCGGTATCCATATCGAAATACGTTACGTGGGTTTATCTGTGCGTGCTGTCACAGAAGAATAGATATGGCGGGGTAAAGAAAAGAGACCGACCTTTTTGGGGGCCGGTCTCTTTGTTTATGCTTGTGGTCGCTGATGTCTAGAACTTGTCTACGATAGCAAATATACGCTCGCGGACCTCGTCGATGGTACCGACACCGTCAGCCTCGTTGTACTTGCCAGTCTTGGTGTAGTAGGCAATCTCAGGCTCGGTCTGGTTGTGATAGGTGGCAATCCTGTTCTTGATGGTCTCCACGCTTGCATCATCTGCACGGCCTTCGATGGCAGCACGATGCTGGATGCGGTCGATGATCATCTGGTCAGGAATCATGATGCTGACAACAGCAGTCACTTCCTCACCTGTCTTAGCGAGAAGCTGGTCGAGAGCATCGGCCTGTGCGATGGTGCGAGGGAAACCGTCAAGAAGGAAGCCGTCGACGCCCTTCACGGTCTTGAACTCGCTTTCGATCATGCCTTCAACAACCTCGTCAGGAACGAGATTTCCGCCGTCGATGAGAGCCTTTGCCTTGAGTCCGAGCTCAGTGCCTGCTGCAATTTCCTTGCGGAGAAGGTTTCCTGTTGAAATGTGGTGGAGATTGTATCTCTCTACCATCGCTGTGGCCTGAGTGCCTTTGCCGGCACCTGGAGGGCCAAAAAGAATGTAGTATTTCATTGGTGTTTGGGGAAATTATTTATCTAGTATGTAGATGTCCTTGAGGTTACGTCCGAGTTCGTCGTAATCGAGTCCGTAACCTACGACGAAATCGTTTCCGATATTCCTTGCGATGTAGTCGATCTTGAGATCCTTGACCATGAGCTTCTCCGGTTTGAAGAGCATCGTGCAGATGTAGGTCTGTACGGCGCCCTTGCCTTCGAGTATCTTCTTGAGAGCCGCCATCGTGTATCCTGATTCAACGATATCCTCTACGATGATGACCCTGCGGCCGACGATGGATGTGCTGAGACCCATGGTTACCTTGACGTCGCCAGTAGTCTCAGTTCCGACATAGGAGCTCATCTTTATGCTGCTGAGCTCGAGAGGGAAGTTGAGTCGCTTGAGGAGATCTGCCGTGAACATGATGGAACCATTGAGGACACAGAGTACAAGGGGAACGTCGTCGCAACCCTCGAAATCTGCGTTGATCCTCGCTGCTACGGCGTCGATGTCCGCGGTCAGCTCTTCATTAGTTATATAAGGTCTGAAGACCTTGTCATGTATTGTGATCTTTTCCATCGCAAATTTGGACTGATACTACAAAAATATGAAAAACTCAGAAAAAAGAAGGGTAAAAATTTCATAAATTTGCGATGGCCACCACCAATGGTTGAACATACATGTCATTCATTTCTCTACCGCTGGTGGCGGTGGTGCTGCAAGTCAGCACATTACGCGGTCCGGGCCCTTCAGACAGGGACGACACGCTCATTCCTTCAATTCTCTACATTACTGGCGCAGACAGCGAGGAAGAGCTCGAAGAAAGCGAAATCGAGCGTTTCCTGCATCTATGCGCGCATCCTCTTTCCATCAACAAGGCATCCCGAAGTCGCCTCCTTTCGAGCGGATTGCTGTCTCCTTATCAGGTGGCGACAATACTCGACTACAGACAGCGTACAGGTGATATTCTGTCCATCGCTGAACTTTCCGTGATCCATGGCTTCGGCAAGGAGATGGCGGCAGCGATGGCGCCGTTCATCGTGCTTGAAAGCTCTGGTCCTCCGGCGTCGGCCAGAGGCTTTGGCGAGCGGAAACATGACGTTTCAGAAGAAGTGACGTCCAAGATGTCCGTACGATTCAATGAAAATGACGGGTCAAGCAATGGGCTGAAGATATCTGAGGGCTTGAAATACCATCTTGATGTGGATGGCCAATGGGAATTCAACCTCGGTCTGAACGACAGCTCTGAGCGGCAGAAGGAACGTTGGAAGAATGGCGGAATGGGGCACTCCATGAGCCTGGCCTACAACTCGATGTGGAAGGGTGCGAAGATCAGCCTGAACAGGCTGGTGGTGGGAGATTTCAATCTTCGTTTCGGACAAGGGCTCGCGATGTGGAGCGGGATGGGACTGGCAGGACTTGGCAACGTGGGCTCATTCTCGCGAAATCCTACGGGGCTGAATCCATATAGGTCGTACTCGGCCGGCGTGGTCGACTTCTCCGGCCCCCTCTATCGTCAAGGCGAAACGGCCCAAAGGGGAGTCGGCGCTGAGCTCGGATTCGGCCGTTTCGCACTCACCGCGTCACTTTCTATGCAGCAGTACTCGCGCAGTGGTGAGTTCATTTCGGACTTCGGTCTGCTGCCGGTGCTGAATCTTTCTAACTATGGGAGGATACACCAGGAGTCGCTGACCAGCTATGTCAGCACCGGCTTCGACGGTCAGGTGCGGGACGCCCGGCTCTCTGCTGACTTCCGCGTCGGAATCAATGGCGTCGATGTGTTCGGCGAGAGTGCTATCGACCTCCTTGCTCTGCGGGAGATGGAGAGGGCAGTGGCCTTCCTTGCTGGCACCCGCTTCAAGGCGGGAGAGACCATGACGCTCGCCGCGATGCTCCGATATTATCCTGCCGGATACTCCGCCGGATGGTCCGGGGCGGCCAGGTCATCTTCCCGCTGCACCGACGAGCATGGGGCCTCTCTGGCCGCCCGCCTGAAGACCGGAGAATACCGTGGATACCAGCCGGCACACCTGCTCGACCTGAGCCTAGACGGAGCTTGGTATCCATCAAAAGAACATCTGCAAATCAAAGCTTTGGCAAATTATACTTGGAGTATTACTGAAGCTTGGAATATGGCCGTAAGGCTGCAATATAGGCATAGGAACTATGACCAGAGAAACCGTCTCGAACTACGCCTCGACGGAGCATGGAAGATCGATGACTGGCAGGCTAGGCTGAGGCTTCACGGAGTATATGGAAATGCGCTCGGAGGCATGGTCTACGCAGAGGGAGCATATACCGGAGTGCATCGTCCCGAGCTTGCGATCTACCTTCGTGCCGGGCTCTTCCACACTGATGGGTGGGCCGACAGAATCTATGTCTACGAGAGAGATGCTCCTGGCAATTTCAATGTCCCGGCCCTTTACGGCGACGGATGGTGGAGTTCGCTCTATCTCTCCCTAAAGCTGTCGCACCTGATGAAGCTGGGATTGAGATTCTCGACGACCCGACTCGAGAAGTATGACGGACGCCTACAGCTCTCGTTTTTGTTCTGAAGCAGAAATGCCTAACTTTGTGGTGTCACCTATATTTATAAGTCATGAATAATCCATTAAAGAAAGCAGGCCTCCTGCCTCTCATCCTCCTTGCGATCCTGCTCGGAATCGTGTGTTCAATCTTCCTTCCGGAATGGATGGTAAGGATATTCGTGACCTTCAATTCGATCTTCAGCAACTTCCTCGGAATGTTCATCCCTCTGCTGATTATCGGCCTTGTTGCGCCGTCTATCGCAGATTTGGGCAAGGGAGCCGGTCGACTTCTGCTGATCACTGTGGCGATTGCTTACATCTCCACCATCTCTGCGGGCTTCGTGTCGTACTTTGCATGCAGGTGGACATTCCCGTCGCTTATCGGAAACGACATGGGGGCTCTTGATGCCTTCGACTCTTCGGAGAACATCGCTCCGTATTTCACCATCGAGATGCCTGCTTTCATCAACGTGACCACAGCACTCGTACTTTCGTTCGTGCTCGGTCTCGGCTGTTCATTCATAAATGGTACAAGCCTGAAGTCCTTCCTTGACGATTTCAGGTCCATCGTGATGCTGACTATTTCCAAAGTGATTATCCCATGCCTTCCTATCTTCATCTTCGGCATCTTCCTCAAGATGGGTGCGGAAGGTCAGGTGGTGACAGTCCTCGGAATGTTCATGAAGATAATACTCGTGATCCTTGTACTTCACGTGGGTGTGCTGATCGTACAGTTCCTCATCGCTGGCGGAATCGCGAAGAAGAACCCTTTCAAGTCTCTTGTCACCATGCTTCCGGCCTATGCGACAGCCCTCGGAACGCAGTCTTCGGCAGCCACTATCCCAGTGACGATGAACTGTGCAAAGAAGCTTATCGATAGGGAAGAGATTGCAGAATTTACTGTACCTCTCTGTGCGACTATTCACATGCCTTGCAGTATCTTAAAGATAGTTGCCTGCAGCTTTGCTGTAGCTTTCTCGATGGGTATGTCGGTGGATTTCGGACTCTATGCAGGCTTCATCATGATGCTTGCCGTGACCATGATCGCAGCGCCAGGAGTTCCAGGAGGAGCAATCATGGCTGCCCTCGCGCTGATATCTTCCATGCTCGGCTTCGACGCCAATATGCAGGGCATCGTCATTGCAATCTACATCGCACTTGACAGCTTCGGAACAGCCGGTAACGTGACCGGTGACGGAGCCGTCGCGATGATAGTTGATCGTATCAGAAAATAGGAAACTAGTCCTTCACTGGAATCTTGAGGATGTCTCCAGGGTGGATGTTGGCATCGACCCCGTTGAACTCCATGATCTCCATGGCTGAGACTCCTTCGAATCTCTTGGCAATGCCGAAGAGGGTGTCGCCCTGTTTGACTCTATACTCAGTGTACTTAGGCGCCTCCTCCTTAGGAGCTGGTTCTTCCTGAACTGTTTCCTCGACCTTGGTCTGAGGCTGGACAGGAGTTCCTTCAAGGCCTGGATGACGGGTAATCTCGCGGATATCCTCTTCTTCCTCCTCCTCGAGTTCAGGCTTAGCTGCAGCCGTGGTGTCAGTCACAGTTACGGGAGTTTCAATGTTCTTTGCTTCAGTAGTTTCGGTCTTGTTAGCTTCAGCAGTGCTTGAAGTTTTCTTCTCAGTTTCGGCGGTAGTCTTCGTGGTCGTAGAAGACTTCTCTGCAGGCTTGTCGTTCTGAGTCTGTGTGACGGTGGTAGTTACCTTTGTCGCGCTCGCAGGGTTATAGACATAGAGATTCTGACCAACCCTGATGCTGGTGCTCTTGAGGTTGTTCCACCTCTTGAGATCGTTCACGCTGACATGGTACTTGCTGGCGATCTTGCTGAGTGTATCTCCGCTCTTGACCTTGTAGGTGGTGCGGGAGCCCTGGCTGGTATTTGCGGCCGAACCAGTCTCGATCTTCTTTATCACGAGAGGGTTGAAGAGTGAGTCTGCCTTGTATCTGTAGATCGAGTCCTCATGCTCCATGAAGGCTTCCACATAATGCTCCGGGATACGGAGCACATACTCCATGTCTTTGCCCGGAACGATGTCGTGAACGTACTGAGGATTGAGGTTCCTGAGCTCGCTGACAGGTACACCGATCACATCGTGGATCTGGGTGAAATGGAGATTCTTGTGGATGAGGAAGGTGTCGACCTTCTCCGGAAGCGCGCATGGCTTCGGATTGATGCCGTGCTCCTTATAATACTTGGTTATGTAGAGAGCTCCCACGAATGCGGGCACATAACCTCTGGTTTCCTTTGGAAGGTAAGGGTAGATGTCCCAGTAGCCGGTCTTTCCACCTGCTCTGGTTATCGCTCTCTTCACGTTTCCGCTACCGCAGTTGTATGAGGATATGGCGAGGCTCCAGTCACCGAACCTCTGATATGCGTCGAGAAGGTAGCGCGCAGCCGCGTCTGCCGCCTTATGGACGTCCAGACGCTCGTCTACGTATGAGTCGATGCGAAGTCCATAGACCTTTGCGGTGGCATACATGAACTGCCACATTCCGCGCGCTCCTGCCCTTGAGAGGGCGAGCGGATTCATCGCGGACTCGATGATGGCCATACATGCGAGCTCCTCAGGAATGCCGTACTTGTTGAAGGTCTCCTGGAAGATAGGGAAGTAGTAGCTGCAGAGGCCGAGCATAGTCGGCATGGAGCTCTTCCTTCTTTCGGCGTAAAGTATGACGTTGTTCCTTACGATGTCGTTGTATGGGAGAGCGAAGATGTTGTTCATCTCCTTGAGCCTCTCCATGTAGATGTCGTCCGGGATCTTGGATTCCAGCTTCACCGAGTCAAGGTTGTAGTTCTCTTCCTTGTACCTCCTGATACGGTCCTGGGCGTCCCAGAGGCTGATACTGTCCTTGGCGTTCTCGCCGAGGTTGAACGGCACGTAATTTCCTCTCTCGGTGGCCTTCCTGTGCGCTTCTGTTATCTCTGCGATGGTCTTCTCGTCCTCTCTCGACTTGCGCTTCATGTTGTCGAGCATGCTGTTGAGAGAGTCGATCTGTCGCTTGAGGGTCATGTTCTCGTCGACAAGGCGCGCACGGTTCTGAGCATGGCCCAGATTGGACGACACTGTCAGCAAGATTATGACAAAGGCGGCAATTATTCTTGTGGTAGATTTCATGTTCAAGCGTGTGGGGTCAGAAAGTGAATCCGAGCCTGAGTCCGACGGCATTGTCCGTCACGTTCGCCCTTCCGGAGAAGGCGTACGCGTTGTCAGGCAGGATGATGGTTGGTTCAAGCTGCATGCTCAGGTCTTCGGAGACCTCGAAATCATGCATGTATGCGAATACGTTCGCATCTATGACGTTCAGCAGGTACACTGCCAGCACTCCGAGTATCGAATAGTCCCTATATCTTCGGTAGACGTCACGATAGTACTTCGCCGTCTCTCCGGAGATGCTTCCGTCGTATTCGACTCCCGGCGTGGTCGCCTGGTTATGTATCCACTTGAACCTCTTGTAGTTCGTGTTGTTCGTGTAGAGGAAATATCCGGCGGTTATCATTCCGCCCTGATAGATCGGAATCTTCCAGTATTCTCCGTTATAGGCCTGTCCGAGGCCAGGTAAGAGAAGAGAGTAGATGGTCGCCCTGCCCGGAAGCGGATGCTGGCTCCTGTCGTAGCAGAACACTCCGTCCATCAGCGATGCCCAGTAGCACACGCCAGCTCCGACGAACATCCATGTGCTGAGGTTCTTGGCCTTGTTGTCGATGAGTGGCTCCGGCGTAGAAGGCATACCTCCGCCCGCTATGATCTCGCTGTTCTCCTCGGTCCATGCCGCATGGGCCTTGACGGACTTGTTGTATCTCGACCTGTAGTATCCGCCGACTCCTGCGAATCCGCCTACGGTTCCGTATACTATCGGGAGCTTCCAATACTGCTTGTTGTAGATCTGCGCCGTGCCCGGAGCAAAGAGGGCACCGGCGAACATGGTTCCCACCTTCATCGTGTTCTTGTGCGCGATCGCGCCGCCCCATTCCTTGAATGAGAAGAGCCTGTCGGTCGTGTCTGCGACGCCGGTGGAGTCCGCGTAGTCGTTGTAGTTCTGGGTAAAGGCCTCCTCCTTGAACTGCGCCTCGGACCTGACTGAGAATCCGAGCAAGCAGCCCAACACCATGAGTGATATGAGGATGTACTTCTTCACGCCTATAGATTTGCGTTCTCGAGTGCTGAGAGGAACTGATCGATCTGTTCGTCCGAATCGAAGCGTATGGTCATGGTTCCCTTACCCGCGCCATTGCTCTTCATGCTCACGTTGCTGCCGTATTTGCCGACTATGCCCATGAGCCTGTTGTAGCGCTCCGGAAGCTGAACCTTTGCTGGCTCCTTCTTCTCGAGCGGCTCGTTCATCCTGCGCACGCGCTCCTCGAGCTCGCGCACCGAGATTCCTTCACGTACGACGAGGTCGCAGAGCTCCTCCTGGAGTGCAGGTGAGCTGATGCTGAGCAGCACCTTCGCATGGCCGACGCTGAGAAGACCGACCTTGATGTCGTGCTGGACCTTCGCAGGGAGCCTGAGAAGACGCAGGGTGTTGGTGACGCTCACGCGCTTCTTGCCTACGCGCGCAGCCATCTGCTCCTGCGTGAGCTGGCACTCGTCGATCAGACGCTGGTAGCTGAGCGCCACCTCGATAGGGTCGAGGTCCTGGCGCTGGATGTTCTCCACGATCGCCATCTCGAGCATGCCCTGGTCGTCAGTGCTGAGTATGTATGCAGGTATCATGTCCATACCCGCGAGACGGCTGGCCCTGAATCGGCGCTCGCCGCTGATGATCTGGTATTTCGCTCCGGCCTTCCTCACGGTGATAGGCTGGATGAGTCCGAGGGTCCTGATGGACTCGCTGAGCTCTTCGAGGGCCTCTGTGTCAAAGGACATGCGAGGCTGGTAAGGATTCGGCTCCACCATGGTCACCGGAATCCTCATTATGTCGGCCTGGGAAGCCGCAGGAGCCGTGTTTACCGTGACCACATCCTTGTTGATGTAGCCCACCGGCTTCCTGATTTCGTTGATGTCTATCGTCTTTTCGCCGCCGAGCAGGGCGCTGAGTCCCTTGCCAAGGCCGTGCTGCTGTTTCTGTGCCATGCGTTAGTTTTGGAGATTTCTCTCGAGTACTTCCTTTGCGAGGTTAAGATAGTTGGTGGTTCCGTTGCAGATCACGTCGTAGAGTATGATAGGCTTACCGTGGGACGGAGCCTCGCTGAGACGGATGTTCCTCTGGATGACGGTGTTGAACACCATGTCCTTGAAATGCTCCCTGAGCTCGTTCACGACCTGGTTGTGAACCCTGGTCCTGCCGTCGAACATGGTTACTACGAAGCCTTCGATGGTGAGCGCAGGATTCGGACCTTCCTGTACGAGGCGGATGGTCTGGAGGAGCTTGCCGAGGCCTTCGAGAGCGAAGAACTCAGGCTGTACGGGGATTATGATGCTGTCAGCTGCGGTGAGCGAGTTGACGGTGATGAGTCCGAGTGAAGGGGAGCAGTCGATGATGATGAAGTCGTACTGGTCCCTGATCTCGGCGAGCGCAATCTTGAGCACGGACTCCCTGTCGGCGGTTTCGAGCATCTCGATCTCCGCACCGACGAGGTTGATGTGCGACGGTATCATCTGGAGGTTGGCTACTTCGGTCTGGATGAGTGTGTCCTTGATGTTTCTTGCTCCGATCATCACTTCGTAGAGAGTCCTTCTCTGTCCGTCTTCGGGAGAGAAGTTGAGTCCGGAAGTGGTGTTCGCCTGAGGGTCAGCGTCGATGATGAGGACCTTCTTCTCAAGGACGGCAAGCGATGCGGCGAGGTTGATCGCCGTCGTTGTCTTTCCTACTCCACCTTTCTGATTTGCTATAGCTATTACTTTGCCCATTTGGTCCAATGTATATATACATTGCAAAGTTAAGAAAATTTTTCGTTTTCGGGGGTATTTTCTATATTTGTGACAAATCGGTAATCATGGCAGAAAGGAAAGACATCTGGTACGCAATCGTGAATCCACGTTCGGGTTCCGGTAAGTCGATGTCGTCGTGGCAGAAGGCGGAGATACGCCTGAGGCAGCTGCACGTGCACTACACTTCTGCCAAATCGGAGTCTCAAGGCCACGCCATCACTCTCACGATGGAGGCCGCTTCCAAGGGGTACAGGCGTTTCGTCGCGGTAGGCGGTGACGGTACCGTCCATGAGGTTCTCAACGGCATCATGCACTTTGTCGAGGATCCGAAGAACAACGTCCCGCTCTCGGAATTCACCCTCGCCGTGCTTCCGGTAGGTTCCGGTAATGACTGGATCTCTGCCCACGGAATTCCTCACGATCCGGACGAGGTGATAGACATCATCGCTGCTGGTACCACTTCCCGTCAGGATGTCGTCAGGGCTGTCCAGTATACTACGACGGAGACTGGTGAGCTCATCCCTTCGAGGACAGACTATATGCTAAACATCGGCGGCATTGGTTTCGACGGTCGCGTGTGCGAGGTCGTGAATGCGCGCAAGGCTATGGGACGCTCGAACAAGATGATATATTTCAGGGCTCTGATAAACGTCCTGAGAAATTTCTATTCGTTCAAGACCAAGGTCATCGCAGACGGAAAGGTCATCTTCGACGGCGATTGCTATTCGATGGCTTTCGGTATCGGACCATATTCGGGCGGCGGCATGAGGCAGGTTCCTGATGCCGTGGTTGACGACGGTCTCCTCGATGTGCTCGTGATCCCAAAGATGCGCATCTCGTACCTCATTCCGAGGTTGCCTCTTCTCTATACCGGAACGCTTACAAGAGTACCTGAATTGATATTCTGTAAGGCAAAGGAAATCAAGGTGTTGTCTTCTGACGGATATGAGGACGTGGAGCCAATCGAAATCGATGGCGAAGTGGTCGGAAGATTTCCTGTCTGCTTCGAGGTTCTGCCTCATCAGATCAAGGTCCTCTCGCTTAGGGACAAGGACAGAAAATAGTCCTAGAACAATCCAAGAAAAGATCTCGGTATACCCGTGGAGAAGAAGAGTATCTCGTCTGTCCACGGGTGCTTGAACTTTATCGATTCAGCATGGAGTGCGAGCCTGTTCAGAGGTGAGTTCGAAGCTCCGTATTTCCTGTCACCGGCGACCGGAGTTCCGAGCACGGAAGAGGCGTGAACCCTGATCTGATTCTTCCTTCCCGTCTCCAGTTCAAACTCTACGAGGGCATTCTTTCCGTTGCTTTTCAGGACCTTATAATTGGTGACTGCCTTCTGACCGCCGTTGTCTGTAGGAGAAGAACTTACCATAAATGACTTCTTGTTTTCCTTTAACCAAGAAACTATCCTTCCTGATGCCGGCGACGGTACCTTTTCTGTGATTGCGACATAGCGTCTTTCCAGCACGGCCTCGTCCCAATAATCCTGGAGAGCGTACTTTGTGTCAGGGGTCTTCGCAAAGATCAGAAGACCGGAGGTGTCACGGTCGAGACGGTGGACGATGAATATCCTCGCACGGGGATTCCTCCTCCTGACATGGTCGGTCAGCAGGGTATAGGCGGTGACCTCATCCTCCCTGCCGGTGGACATGGTGAGCAGGCCGCTCGGCTTGTTCACGATGATGATGTCGTCGTCCTCGAAGACTATCGATATTTCGTTCCTTCTTCCCTTTGACATAGAACCTCCTAAATACACGAGAAGCCCACATCACTGCGGGCCCCCTGGTTAGTTAGTAGTGTATTTTAATTTTGTGGTCGTACTGCAAATTTAAGCTTTCTTTAAATAAATCCAAGGAGCAGAGCCTAATCTTTTAACAAATCGGGCCTCAGAGCCTTGGTCCTTTCAATAATCTGCTCGTCCTGCCACTTCTGGATAAGCTTCGGATTGCCGCTGAGTAGGACCTCCGGAACCTTCCATCCGTTGAACTCTGCCGGGCGTGTATAAATCGGTGCAGAGAGCATGCCGTCCTGGAAGCAGTCGCTCAGTGCGGAAGTCTCGTCGGTGATGGCTCCGGGGATGAGCCTGATGACTGCGTCAGCCACGATTGCAGCCGGTATCTCACCGCCGCTGAGGACATAGTCTCCGACCGATATTTCACGGGTTATCATGTGCTCTCTGATACGCTGGTCTATACCCTTATAGTGTCCGCAGAGCAGGATGATGTTCTCCATGAGAGACAATTCATTAGCTATGCCCTGTGAAAGTGTTTCTCCATCTGGAGACATATAGATGATCTCGTCGTAGTGGCGCTGGTCCGTGAGCTCCGTTATCATCTTGTACAGGGGCTCGCACATCATGACCATTCCGGCGTCTCCACCGTAGCTGTAATCGTCCACCTGCTGGTGCGGACCCTTGCCATATTTTCGT
Source organism: Candidatus Cryptobacteroides sp. (assembly GCF_056207615.1). NCBI lineage: Bacteria > Pseudomonadati > Bacteroidota > Bacteroidia > Bacteroidales > Candidatus Cryptobacteroides > Candidatus Cryptobacteroides sp. The sequence goes on from NZ_JBAEER010000189.1 coordinate 26,289, forward strand.
GGATTGTGGACGTGGATCTCGACTATTCCTTTCTTGATCGCACGGCCGACGATGGAGTGGCTGAGCGGGCTTTCCAGCAGTTCTGGGACTACGGATATGATGTCTATTCTCATTTATTAAGGTTTATAGCGCAAAAGTAGTTTATTTTTGCTACATTTGCGAATTATCAATTATTAAAACAACTCCTATCATGAGTGAAGAGATCATCCCTGGAGCAGAGATTACTCCAGATGTAGTTGAAACTGTTGAGTCAGTTAATTATTCAGAAATGTCATTGGCAGAACTCGCTGCCGCCTTCGAGGAGCTCGCAAAGAGCGAGGATCGTCTCAGAAGGACAAAGGAAGCCGACGCCATCAAGTCAGCTTTCTACAAGAAACTTTCCAAGTCTAAGGCTGAGGCTGGACTGGCACCTACTGAGGAACCGTCTGATACCGACGAAGAACCTGCTGCTGAGGTTGCTCCGGCAGAGGAGACATCGGTTGTCAACCCTTTCGCAGCCATCGAGGAAGGCTTCAAGACCTTCTACAACGCCTACAAGAAGGAGCGTGCGGAATATAACAAGAAGATCGAGGCTGAGCGTGAGGGCAACCTCAAGGAGAAGCAGGCCGTCATAGATGACCTCAAGTCCCTTCTCGAGAAGCAGGAGGATGTGAACGTTACATTCCCTGAGTTCAGAAAGATCCAGGAGCGCTGGAGAGCTATCGGCCCGGTTCCTGCAACAAGCTATCGTAACATCAACGAGACATACCAGCTCTACGTGGAGCAGTTCTACGACATGGTCAACATCAACCGCGAGCTTCGCGACCTCGATTTCAAGAAGAATCTTGAGGCTAAGCAGAAGTTCTGCGAGCTTGCTGAGAAGCTTTCGGAGAACGAGAACGTCATCGAAGCCTTCAAGGAGCTCCAGAAGCTCCACGAGGAGTGGAAGGAATTCGGCCCTGTGGCAAAGCAGTACCGTGACGAGATCTGGGATCGCTTCAAAGCTGCTACCGCAGTCATCAACAAGAAGTACCAGGCTCACTTCGAGGGCATGAAGGAGAAGCAGAGCGAGAATCTCGCTGCAAAGTCTGCCCTTTGCGAGAAGGTAGAGGCTATCGCTGAGAAGGAAATCGCATCCTCAAACGAGTGGAACGCGCTTTCTAAGGAGATCGAGGATATCCAGAAGGAATGGAGAGGAATCGGTTTCGCAAGCAAGAAGGACAACCAGAAGATCTACGACCGCTTCCGTGCGGCATGTGATAAGTTCTATGCACGCAAGAGGGATTTCTACTCTGAGTACAAGAACAGCATCAACAGCAACCTCGACATGAAGGTGGCTATCTGCGAGGCCGCTGAGGCTCTCAAGAACAGCACCGAGTGGAAGAAGACTTCAGACAAGCTCATCGAGCTCCAGAAGCAGTGGAAGGAGATAGGCGCAGTGCCTCGCAAGAAGTCGGACGCTCTCTGGAAGAGGTTCCGTGCAGCGTGTGACGAGTTCTTCGCTGAGAGGGACAAGAACGCTAAGCCAGAGAACGACTTCTATGGCAACCTCAAGGCTAAGCAGCGTCTCATCGAGGAGATCAACGCATACGAACTCAGCGGTGACGACCAGAAGGACATGGAGGCAAGGAACGAGTTTGCACAGAGGTGGCAGGCTATCGGTTTCGTGCCGTTCAAGGAGAAGGACAAGATCGCTCAGGCTTACAAGGAGGCAGTTGCTGCCAAGTTCCCTGGCCTCGGCCGTCAGCGTGGTGGCCGTGGTGCATCTCAGAAGCCAGTGAGCGAGAAGGATCGTCTCATTCAGAAGTACAACAAGCTCGAGCAGGATATCACTACATACGAGAACAACATCGGCTTCTTCAACATGAGCAAGAACGCTGCACCGCTTATCCAGCAGATGCAGGAGAGGATTGCCCAGGCTAAGGCCGAGCTCAGTGACCTCGAGCAGCAGATCCGTTCACTCTCAGAGGCGGAAGATCAGGAGTAAGAAAGGGGAGAAACATTTAGATGAACAAGAATTCGTTTATTGGCTGGACTTTGATCGTGCTCATTTTCATGGGCTTCACCTTCTATCAGTCCAGAGAAGCAAAGAAACAGATGGCCATTCAGGCACAGATTGATTCTGTTGCCAGGGCCGAGGCTCGTGCCCAGTTCGTAGAGGACTCAATCCGCACTGCGGCTCTTGAGGCTCTCGTGGAAGCCGGAGACTCTGCAGCGATTGCAGCGGTAACTCCAGTGGGCACTGTATATAAGGACTCACTCCTCAGCAGTGCTGCCAAGGGTGAGGCACAGTATGTCACACTCAAGAACGACAAGGTCGAGATCGTACTCACCAGCAAGGGTGCGCAGCCATACTCCGTCAAGGTCAACGATTACCTTACCTGGGATGGCAAAGAACTCTACCTCATCAAGCCTGAGAACAGCAAGTACAAGGTGAGCGTCTATGCGGGCGAGAGCATCTCTACCGATGACTTTACCTTCACCGTTGCCCAGAAGACTGACTCTTCGGTAGTCATGATCCTGCCGTTTGCTCAGGGCGGTTACATCAGCCAGACCTACAAGCTTCCAGCAGGCAGCTATGAGCTCGAGAACGAGCTCGCGTTCGTGGGTATGGAAGGCGTCATCCCGACCAACGTCTCAAGCATCGATATCGATTGGGGAGTGAACATCCCAAGGCTCGAGAAGGGCTACAAGAACGAGAAGATGTACTCAAAGCTCGACTTCTACTATCCGGATGAGGTCAAGCCTGAGGATCTCGGCCGCGGCGGTCGCGACGCATCCAAGAACGTCCCTGCAAAGGTCAAGTGGTTCGCATTCCAGCAGCAGTTCTTCTCTGCCATCCTCTCGGCTGACAATGAGTTCTCTTCCGGAGACTTCTCTGTCAAGTTCTACGGCGAGGATGACGAGCTGGGTAATCTCATGAGCTGCACCGCGAAGATGCGTGCAGATCTCGGACGTGGCGAGAACGCGAAGTTCAGCGGCCGATTCTATTTCGGCCCTAACCACTACAGCACCCTCAAGGCTCTCGGCGACAAGAAGGAGAAGGTCATCCAGCTCGGTGGTTCGCTCGTTGGATGGATCAGCCGTTTCGTGATCATTCCTACCTTCAACTTCCTCAATCGCTTCATCAGCAGCTACGGACTCATCATTCTCTTGATGACCATCCTCATCAAGCTCGTGATATCTCCTCTTACCATCAAGTCCTTCATGTCTTCAGCTAAGATGCAGGCACTCAAGCCTGAGATCGACGAGCTGAACAAGAAGTATCCTAAGCAGGAGGATGCGATGAAGAAGCAGCAGGCTCAGATGGAACTCTACCGCAAGGCTGAGATCAACCCTATGGGTGGATGTCTCCCTATGCTCCTCCAGTTCCCTATACTTTGGGCGATGTTCCGTTTCTTCCCTGCATCTATCGAGCTCCGTCAGCAGGGATTCCTCTGGTGTCATGACCTGAGTGCATACGATTCGATCGTGAACTTCGGATTCCGTCTGCCTCTCCTCGGTGACCACCTTTCTCTCTTCGCCGTGCTCATGGCAGTGACCATGTTCTTCTACTCAAGGATGACCTCGGCTCAGATGGGTGACGATCCTAACATGGCCGGTATGAAGTTCATGAATCTCTGGCTCATGCCTATCATGATGCTCTTCATCTGTAACAACCTTTCGGCAGCGTTGAGTTACTACTACTTCCTCTCTAACCTCATCACCATCATCCAGACCTTGGTCATCAAGAAGTGGATCGTGAAGCCGGATGAGATCAGGGCGAAAATCAAGGCGGCGTCGAGCAAGCCAGCTAAGAAGAGCAAGTGGCAGCAGCGTCTCGAGGAGGCTCAGAGAATGCAGCAGGAGCAGTTGAAGCAGCAGAAGAGAAGATAATTCGCAACTTGCTGTAATACAATAAAAAGCCGACTGGATTTCAGTCGGCTTTTATTGATGTTATTGTACTAGTGTTTTATAGTCAGGCTTGGAATTGAATCCATTATTAGTTAAATTTGGTGTCATCACCTAGTTAGCTGGACACTATGGATTCATCGGCACTTTTCCCTCAGACACTTTCTCCTTCCGCTTATCAGATAGGCCAGTATGGCAGAACTCCCGTGAGCTATTTCCACGGTCTTCCTCAGATATCCGTCCCTCTTACTGAGGTTCGCGGCAGGGGAATCACCATCCCCGTGTCCCTGAGCTATCACGGAGGAGGCATCAAGACGGAGCAACATCCGGGCTGGGTCGGCCTCGGCTGGAGCCTTCATGCAGGCGGCTGCATCACGAGAGTGATCAACGGCATGAAAGACGAGATGTCGAAGCACGAGAACAACATGGGTATGGACCCCGGCTATCTCCATCATGCGTCGGAGATTCAGGACGGACCATTATGGACCGATGCGGAGTTGTACAACCATATTCGCACAAGCCATGTCGACTACGACCCTGACGAATACATCCTCAGTGCTCCCGGCCTCTCCTGCAGCTTCGTGCTGATGGGGTACAATGAGCTCAGGGTTATATCGAGGGACGGCACGTCGATTACCCTGGAGGAGGTCCATGTGTCCGATGACGGAGGAAACGAATCCCTGGACATGTTTCCCAACCATGTCCAAAGCAGCGAATACCATCCCATCAAAGCCAAGAGGTACAAGTACATCGACAGGTTCGTGATCCGTGACAGTCAGGGAAACCGTTATGTGTTCGGCGGTGAGGCTGCCATAGAATATTCGGTCATCCATTACCCGGAACTCACAAAGAATAATACGGGTTCGGTGGAGAACAACGGTAACTGGAAGGCGACAGCCACAGCCAACACGTGGCTGCTGACCCGCATCGAACGTGCTGACGGCGAGACCATCGTCTTCAGCTACGTGCGTAACGGCGTTCCCATTGTCTTCCGCAATGTCGACCACGGGTTCATATACGCGCCCGACGGCGGTTTTTCCGGGTTGTTTGATAACTACTATGGCTACGCACCCTATTCGGAAGACACCCAGGACAGTCGCTCTTCCATATATAAGATGAACATGTGCTTCTCCTTCCTTAAGCCATGCTACCTTTCTGAGATCAGATGCCTCCTGTCCGGTGACGTCCTCCGCTTCGATACCGAAGACACTGTCGAACGTGGGTACGGCTACTCCCCATCAGAGTTCGAGACTTACTGTGCCGACCTGAGGTTCAACTATTACAGCGGACCGTTCACTTTCGCCCAGTTCAAGGACGAAGACCGATACCGCAAGCTCGTCCGCATCCACGGCACGGGCA
>NZ_JBAEER010000190.1:0-9503 GCF_056207615.1 Candidatus Cryptobacteroides sp.
AGGAACTCGGGTTCGGTGGTGACGACTCTTCGCAGAAGCCTGGATTCACCTTCAAGGCCGGCCACCTCATGTCCAAGGACGGAAGCGTGGCTCTTGCCTTCCTCGCACCTGCTTTCGGCGCATTCGACAGCCTCCATACGCGTCAGCTCCTCGCACTCCTCGACGAGGCGTCGGCTGAGTTCGAGGCCCGCCATTCGGACGTTGAGGTGCTCTATCATGGAACTCCAATCACCAGCGCGGGCAACTCCAACCGCATCCGCAAGGACATACTCCTCAGCCTGGTCGTATCGCTCACGCTGATCATGCTGATCCTGCTCTGCTGCTACCGCGGCAAGAGTACGGTGGCCCTCGCCGTGTTCCCGCTCCTCTACGGTGCGATCTTCTCGCTTGCGATGGTATGGCTCATCAAGGGCACCATGTCCTTCATCGCGATGGGCATCGGTACCGCGGTGCTCGGAATTGCTGTGAGCTATGTGCTCCATGTGCTCACGCACTACAAGTACGTCGCCGATGTGGAGACCGTGCTTCGCGAGCAGAGTACGCCTGTGTGCCTTGGCTGCATCACGACCATTGGCTCATTCGCAGGCCTGCTCTTCACCAACAGCGACCTTCTCTTCGACTTCGGCCTCTTCGCCGTCATGGCGTTGGTGGCCTCGACCTTCGCGGCACTCTTCTTCATGCCTCAGTTCTTCACTGAGTCCAATGCCGCCAAGAACGAGACTGCCTTCCGTGTGCTCGAGAAGATCAACTCATACAAGCTCGACAAGTGCTGGCCTCTCGTGGCCGCTCTCACTGCCTTCATCGTCGTTGGAATCATTTTCAGCGGCAAGGTTGGATTCAATCCTGACATGCAGAGCATAGGCTACAACGGAGACAGGCTTCTCCGAAGCCAGAAGATATACGGGGAGAGGGTGAACATGGGCTATGCCTCCACCTACTACGCAGCGACCGGAGCCGACATCGACGAGGCACTCGAGAACGACAGGGCCCTCACTGCAGTGCTCGATTCTCTCCAGGACGCTGGCATGATCCGTCAGTACAGCTCCGTACTCACGCAGGTGGTAGTGCCGGAGGACCGTCAGCAGGAGAACATCGACAGATGGACCTCTTTCTGGACTCCTGAGCGTGTCGCAGCTGCCCGCAGGAACATCAGCCGCGCAGCCGCGGACAACGGACTCGATGCCGAGATCTTCGACCCGTTCTTCCTTCTCGTCGAAGGGGAGTACTACCCGGTTTCTATCCTGGATTACGGCGTCATCCCAGAAGAACTCCAGAACGAGTTCATGGAGGAGGTGGGCGACCAGGTCGTCATCTTCAATTCCACCACCATGGACGCGAAGGACAAGAAGGCCGTCGGCGATGCAGTTTCCGAGGTTCCGGGCGCGATCGTTGCCGACCCTTACTACTACATGAGCGACATGGTCGAGCTCGTGCATGAGGATTTCAGCAAGGTGCTTCTCATATCTTCGATCTTCGTCCTCCTGGTGCTCCTCGTCTCGTTCAGGAACATCATCACGTCCTTCATCGCCTTCCTCCCTATGTTCCTCAGCTGGTTCGTGGTCGAGGGTATCATGGCGCTCACGGGACTCGAGTTCAACCTGATCAACATTGTCGTCTCCAGCTTCATCTTCGGAGTGGGCGTCGACTATAGCATCTTCATCATGGACGGACTGCTCGCGGACAGCAGGGGAGAAGGTGGCAAGCTCCTGACCTACCACAAGACTGCGATCTTCCTCTCGGCAGTGATACTGATCTCTGTGCTTTGTAGCATACTTTTTGCAAAAAGTCCATCGATCAGGAGCGTCGGCCAGTGCGCACTCATCGGAATGGTGACCACCATCATGATCTCGTACTGCCTCCAGCCGCTTCTGTACAGGCTTGCATGCAGGTTCATTCCTGCCTATGAGCGTTCAGTGAAGAAATAAAGAAATTACTTACAGACTATGAATAAGATCCGAATCAGCGGCGCCAGAAAGTTCCTTCTGTCCGCAATGGTTGCATTCGCTGCAGCCTTTTCGAGCTCTGCCGACCTCCGTGCGGCTGACGATGATGCCATTCTCTCGAAGATCGCATCTAAGAACGCCGGCTACAAGACCATGGAGTACAAGTTCGACCATGTGAAGACCACCGCCACCAAGGCTCAGGTCACCATGCACGGCACCTCTTATTACACCGCATCCGACAAGTTCGCTCTCATCTACACCGATCCTGCGACCGAGCGCTTCATCATCAACGGAACGAAGCTCTACATGAACCGCAGCGGCAAGGTGCAGAACATCGACATCACAAAGGTCCCATCGATGAAGATGATGTCTACCTGCGTGCTCTGCGGAGTCTCGGGACGTGTCTCAGACATCCTCAAGGCTGCTGACTACGACTGCAAGGTCGAGGAGACCAAGGACGCATACGTCGTGACCCTCACCGCAAAACAAAAGGCAGCTAAGGGATACGCTCGTATTCTCCTTAGCTACCGTAAGTCTGATTGCGTCTGCAGCGTTCTCGAGATGGAAGAGTTCAACCACGTGGTTAACACCTACACCCTGCTCGACGGCAAGGTAAACGGCTCAGTAGACGATTCCGTCTATAGCATCAAGTAGTCTAGACTACACCGAAATATCGGAGTATCTCCGACCAAAGCAGATCCTGGGACTGAGCTCCTGAAGGATCTGTTTTTTTTGCGCCTCTCTTGCTCTCCTTGTTGATGACGTGCATGAAGTCCATGCCTATCTGCATTGCACCGCCGTCGGTGCGCATCTTGTCACCTATCATGAGCGCGTCCTTGGGGTCTATCCCGAGATCCTCGCAGACATTGCGGAAGGTGTCAGGACATGGTTTGAGACCACCGATGGCTGGCGCCTCGTAGACTCTGTCGAACCAGTCCGGCTCGTAACCCGCAGCCACGAGCTTCTCGTTTACCATCGCGTAGTCGGAGAGGACGGCGATCTTGATGCCCTTTCTGCGGAGCTTGTCGATAAGCTGCTTCGCGTGGTGGCGGGCGGTATAATGGGTCCTGATGATCCTGATCATGTTAGGCATATACCTGTCCCAGAACCATCTGGAGGCTTTCTCCCACTTGACTCCAGCATTGTCGCCCATGAGCTTGAAAAGGGCGTCGTAGTATGCGTCAGCCGTCTTGAAACGCTGGCCCTGGATCTTCTTCCTGCAGACTCTCTCGCTGCCGAGAAGCCTCATGTGGAACGGATCCCTGAGGATCAGGTACAATGGAAATCGATGGGACTCGTATAGGGTCCCATCGAGATCGAAGACGACTGCCTTGTATTCCTTCTTCATAAAGGAGGCTTAGTCGATAGTGAGCTTCTTGAACTTTGCGTGCCTCTTCTCGTCCTGGAGGAGGAGAAGGAGCTTGAACTGACCGTCGCGTGCACCCTCTGCGATACACTGTGCCTTGAAGGTCTCGAAAGACTCCCTGATGAGGCGATGGGTATTTGCATCCTTCAGACGGAGAGACTCCCTCTTTGCGAGGTACTCGACGTTCATCTTCTTGAGGTTCTCATCCACCTGCCTGGTGAACATCTCAGCCTGCTCCTGGGTGGTGTCGAGGTCTGCGAACTCATAATAGAAGTCATAATTCGAAGCCTCAAGGTTCGCGAAGCCGATGAAGAACCTGGTAGCAAGACCGGTCTGCTTCTCAGCCTGGTGAACAGCGTCGATGAACTGCTTCTCGTAGAGCTTCTCACCGGTGATGGTGACGATACCGTTGACCTTCTGGATCATGTGGACGGTAGGGGTCTTGTGGAAGCATGGACCTGCCTCGACGATGTCGTGCATGTCGTAACGGTAGAGACCTGCGAAGGTAGTCACATAAGGACAATACCTCTTGCCGTTCACGAGCTCGTCGATCTGGTAGAACTTAGGATTAGGATTGTCGAGGTCCTCCTCGGCCACGAACTCGTAGTAGTGGTAGTGAGGGAACATCACGGTGTTGAGGGTGTCGTCGATCACGAGACCGAAGCGGCACTCTGATGAGAAGTATCCGAACTCCTGGTGGAGCATGGTGTCAGGGAAACTGTCTGCGAACTTGTCGAGATATACGCGGGTGTTACCGCACTTCCATGTGTTGAGGATCTGGATGTTTGGCCAGTAGTGCTTAGGGACCACGTTGCCATATTTTGCCTTGAGGGCGCGGAGCTCAGCCGCACGCTCAGGATTTGGCTTGAGGCATGCCTCGAGTTCCTTGCGGATCTCAGGGTCGATCTGGACCTTCGCTGAAAGGGTACCCTTCTCGATGTCCTCGACATACTCGTCGTAGAAGCGGTTCACATTGTTCTGGAGCTCTACGATGGTAGACGGGTTCGCAGTCACGAGGAGAGTAACGTCCTGCTCGATACCCATACGCATGAGCACATAGTAGCGAGCGTTGTAGTCAGCGATAGAATAAACGCACTGAGGGTTGGTGTAGAGAGCCTTCACGAAACCTGGAGCGTCCCTCTGGGTCACGCCTGAAACCGAGCCGAATACTGTTCCGTCCGGAGCGTAGCCCTCGATGACCTTGCCGACGATGGAGAGGATCTTACCTGAGAAGACCTTCCTCCTGTTCTGGATGAAGTTGTAGAGCCATACCTTGGTCATCTTGCCGTACACGGTCTTGAGGTAGGTCTCGGTGATAGGAATCCACTTAGGCTCTGCGGTGGAACCTGAGGTGGTCGCATAGAGGACAGGCTTGCCAGGGAAGAGAATGTTCTCCTCTCCGTGCTTGTGCCTTTCCACGTATGGACGGAGGTCCTCATAGTCGTTCGGCTTCACGTTCTGGGCGTAGCGCTGGAAGAGCTCGTCGTCGCTGGTTGCGGCGAGAACCTCAGCGAAGTTGTGCTCCTTTCCGTAAACGGAGTCCTTGGTGTATTCGAGAATAGCCCTGAGAGTCTGTGCACTTGCAGACCTTGGTGATTCACTTGCCTTGACGAGGGCGCGGTGCTGGATGCCACCTGCCATTCCGAGAAGGAAGTTTGCCTTGAGCATTGCTGTGTTCATGAGAAATCTGGGTTAGGTTATATACTTATTCTGTTGTTTGTTCGTGGTTGGATGTGTCAGTCCAGATGCGACGGCCATGGGTTCTTTCCCTCCCATCCGGCCATTCTGACCATCTGCTCATGTGCCTCGTCTCGAAGCCTTGCAACCTCGGCCTTCCTCGGAGTCTCCTCCGACGGGAGGATAGGAGTGCCGACGGTGATGTCGACGCACGGACCCTTGCCGAAGAGCTTGTAGAGGCCCTTGCGCTCGCGGTAGGAGATGACCATAGGGACGACCGGGATCTTGTATTTCCACGCCATGTTGAACACACCGGTATGGAAAGGTCTGATAGGCGCATAGAAATCCCATCGTGCAGCTTCAGGGTAGGCGAGTATCCACTCTCCTCTACGGTGATATTCGTCGAAGGCCTCGTTGAACTTCATCAGTCCGCCCCTGTCCTCAGGGATAGGGATGCCGCCGATGGAGCGCAGGAACCAGAGGTCCTTGCCGAGGAAATGTCCGCTGAACATAGGGACCTTCACGGTACGATATCGTATCGCGTCAAGTACGCAGAGAGCGTCCCATCTGTAGACATGGTTGCAGACCGCCATGGCTCCGGAGCGGAAGAGCTTCCTGTTCTGACGGATGTTCTTCCTGCCGTGGACGCGGAGTCCGTGGATCAGACGGTTCAGGAGAAATGCATAGGACCAGAGTCCCGCATAGCACAGGAATCTGTTGTACTTATAGTCGAATGAGTCATCCAGGTAAGGATAGGTGGCATCAAAGACGAAGTCGTGATACTTCTGTCCTACCGGAACAATCTTCGCAGAGGGGTCAGACGGGTAGTCTATGCCGGTCTGTGGTACAAAGGGGGTCGAGGTCTGTTCTTTACACATTTGGTTGTAAATATAGCGACAATTCCCCTAAATTCCTAATGCGTGGCGGCGAATAAACAAAAAAGGGGCAGTTTTCTGTCCCTTTTTTCCAATATGTCTTGCGTGCTAGACTATTCTTCCGTGATGTTCAGCACGGTGTCAGGGCCGAACTGGGTGCCCCTGAGCTTCTTCTGGGTGCTCGTAGGGAGCCATAGACCATAGACTTCGCTGCAGTTTCCTGCAGTTATGAAAGCCTGGATGTTGTTCTTGCGTACGTACTCCATGAGCTTTGCGAACTCAGACTGGGTGAGGAGGCTCTGTATCTCCTTGCCCTTCTTACCTGTGAAGCCGCCTTCCACGTCGTAGACGCTGCATCCGCGCACGAGGGTGTGGATGATGTAGTCCTGTATCTCCTCATGCTTGTTGCTGATGATGCAGACTCTCTTTCGCTTGTTGAGGCTGGCGGTGAAGTAGTCCACCACGAGACCGTTCATCCATGTTCCGATGAGGCCGATGACTACCATCCTGAATGGGTTGATGGCTACGGCGAGCATGCAGATCACTCCGCCGGAGACGGCCACCGCGGTGCCGATGTCCATGTGCATGAACTTGTTCATGATCAGGGCGACCACGTCGAGTCCACCGGTGGAAGCGTTGATCCTGAAGAGGAAGGCCTGGGACGCGCCCAGCAGCAGCACGAAGCAGCAGAGGTCGAGCCAAGGGTCGTTCATCACCGAATACTGACCGGGCTCCGTGAGGAATTTCGTGTATGGGTATATCCACTCCCATACGTCCATGAACGGACCGAGGAGCAGGGAGGCGATGGTCGTCTTGATTCCGATCTCGGAGCCGAGAAGGGTGTAGGCGAGGATGAGCAGCAGGGCATTGAAGATGAGCACGAGCAGCGAGACCTTGATGTTTACGCCTATGGCCGCGAGCAATGAGTTCACGATCATCGCGAGACCGGAGATCGTTCCGATGATGATCTTGCTCGGGAGCAGGAAGTAGTAAACGGCCGCTGCACCCGCGAGGAGGCCGAGTATCATGGTGATGACTTCTTTCCAGAACTGTACGCTCTTGAGAAGCTTTAATACTTTTTCCATTATTGGTTATTAATTTGCCCGCAAATTTAAACGAAAATAAGATATTATATAATTTAATTATATATTTGCACCCAAATTTCCGGAGGTACCGGAGCCGGGCCGTAGCAGTTTTACCGATTGCTTAGCGTTCTGGTAAAGTTTTATGTAACCAACCTTTTTATGGTACGAAATGAAGAAGCTTTCAGTACTCGTCACGGCATTGTTATGCTGCTCTCTTGCGTACTCGCAAGAGGTTGACGTCCGCATCATTCCGAGATTCGACGTCAACACCTATGTCCCAATCAACAAAGATGGAGGAGCCGCCGTCGATTTCGGCAATACTTCATTCTACTCTCTCGTAGAAGGAACTTTCCTCGAGAATTTTTCATATTCGATAGAAAATCACTGGATCTCGGTATACGGATATCAGACCCCGGGCCAGGATATAGCCAGCCTCTATACCAACACGCTCAATTCCAACGCAGGCAACTGGCTTGACTGGGCCAACCTTACCTATACCCTCTATACCGACAATGCCGGCAGCTTCAGCATCACCGGAGGAAAGGACGTCCTCTCCATCGGTACCTTCGAGTATGATGCATACGACTTCGACGCGCATTTCGGTCTCAACTCGATGCTCTGGAACTTCCTCCCAGTCTATCAGTGGGGCGGTAAGATCGCGTACACTACTCCGAACGAGGCCAACACCGTGTCTTTCCAGGCAGCGACTTCTCCTTTCGGCGGAATGCTCTTCAAAGAGCGCCAGTACGGTGCATACAGCCTCCAGTTCAGGGGCGACTATGAGGTCTATTCACCTATCGTCGGAGTAAACTTCATCGAGTATGAACCTAAGAAGTATCTCCAGATCCTTTCCCTTGGCCAGCAGGCTTACTTCGGTGACTTCACCGTCGGAATCGACTGGATGAACAGGGTCAGCAGCGCGAAGACTTTCTTCGGACAGGAGATGCAGCTCATGGGCAACTTCTCATATAACTTCGACGACAAGTTCGAACTTTTCGGAAAGGTAGGCTGGGAGCGATTCAATGCTCCTGTCATCTTCTCTCCTGAGGATGACATATTCGGAATCTTCGAGGAGTATGGTTTCATCCCGGATGAGCAGAATCCCGTACTTGCAGTCCCTAACAATTATGTCTTCGGCGGTATCGGCCTGAACTGGTATCCACTCAGGGACAGCCAGGATCTTCGCGTGCATGCTGTCATATCGGCGAACAACTGGGTTAACGAGATGTCAATCAATCTCGGCGTAACATACAACTTCAGCGTTTTCAGCAGGTAAGTCAAGATAATGATCCAGAACGACATCATCATCAACATTGAGCACCTGAGCAAATCCTTCAACGGCAAGAAGGTGCTCGACGACATCAACCTTTACATCCAGCGCGGCGAATTCATCACTCTCCTCGGCCCATCGGGCTGCGGAAAGACCACTCTGCTCCGCCAGATAGCCGGTTTCCTCCAGCCGGACGAGGGAAGGATCACCATGGAAGGAAAGGACATCTCCGACGTCCCTCCACATCTTCGCAAGCTCAACACCGTTTTCCAGAGATACGCGCTCTTCCCACATCTCGACGTCTATGACAACGTCGCCTTCGGTCTCAAGCTCGCAGGCGTCCCTGACGACGAGATCGAGACCAGGGTGAAGAAGTTCCTCAAGATGGTCAGCATGTCAGGATATGAGGACCGCGACGTGAACACCCTTTCCGGCGGCCAGCAGCAGCGTATCGCTATTGCCCGTGCCCTTGCGACTGAGCCTGACGTCCTGCTCTGCGACGAAGCGACCAGCGCGCTCGACCCCAAGACAACGCATTCCATCCTCGGCCTGCTGAAGGACATCAATGAGAAGCTCGGCATCACCATCATTGTTATCACGCATCAGATGAGCGTTGTTCAGGAGGTCTGCAACCGCGTTGCCATCCTTGAGCATGGTACCGTCGTTGAGGAGGGTGAAGTCTCCGCCATCTTCTCCAATCCGCAGGCCACCGCGACCCGCAATCTGATCTATCCTGAAATGGCCGATGGCGCCGCCCTGGCTGATCCGCACGGTCAGCGCATCCGCCTCATCTTCAATGGCGGCGAGGTCTCCCGTACGCCGCTCATTGCCCGTCTGGCCACCGAGACCGGTGTGGAAGCCAGCATCATCGGCGCCTCTACCCGCAGCGTCGGTGAAAAGGCCTTCGGTTATATGCTGCTGGAGATCCCCGGCGGTCCCGACGACCTCGCCAAGGCTGTGAAGTTCCTGAATGCCGCGCCGGATGTCACTGTTTCCGTCGAGGTCGACTACGCCAAGGCATAATGAAGGAGGAAGCTGACTTATGAATTTCGCATCCGGCTTTACCCCTGATAAGCTGCAGGAAGCCTTTCAGATGCTGATCAACGATTTCCCCGGTGCGCTGTGGGAGACCGTTTATGTAACCATCCTGTCCACGCTCTTCGCCGTGGTCATTGGTCTGCCGCTGGGTATGATCCTTGTTTCCGGCGATAAAGACGGCATTCGTCCCCTGCCTCCCCTGCTGATGCGCGTGCTGAATGTGGTCATCAACCTGCTGCGCTCCGTTCC
>NZ_JBAEER010000191.1:0-15348 GCF_056207615.1 Candidatus Cryptobacteroides sp.
ATCTATGCGGTGAGGATTGTCTTCACCCCGAAGTCCGACGACCTTATGGAGGAACGTCAGGAATGTTTCCATATATTCTCGCTCATAACGGGCATATATGAGTACAGGCCAGAGCGTGTGCGCGACTGGGTGATGCACCCCAAGTCCAACGGATATGAGGCCCTGCATGTCACCGTGATGAGCAATACCGGTATCTGGGTCGAGGTCCAGATACGCAGCCAGAGGATGAACGACATCGCCGAGAAGGGTATCGCCGCTCACTGGGCTTACAAGAAGAACGGGGTCAGCGAGTCGAACTCCGAGTCCGAGATGGAACTCTGGATCAACAAGATCAAGTCCATACTCGTCAATCCGGACGTCTCATCTCTCGAGCTTCTGGACATGATCCACAACGACCTCACCACCACCGACATATTCGTATTCACTCCGAAGGGTGAGCAGCGCCGTATCCAGAAAGGTGCGACAGCCCTTGACTTCGCATACATGATCCATACCCATGTCGGCAACCAGGCCATTGCCGCCAAGGTCAACATGAAGCTCGTGGCACTCAACTATGTCCTGCGGACCGGAGACCAGGTCGAGATCATCACCGCCGGTGACGGTATACCTAAGAAGGAGTGGCTCGACTTCCTCATCACCCACAAGGCGCGCAACGTGGTGAGCAACTACTACCGCGACGTCAACGCCGGCAAGGACAGCATGTCCCAGGATTTCGAGGAGAAGCCGACCGACAAGCAGAAGTCCACCTGGAACCTCTTCGGCCTGCTCAGCAAGGCCAACAGGAAGGCTCCTTACGTCATCAACAAGGACAACATCGGCAAGGTCGTGATCTCCAAGTGCTGCAAGCCTATTCCTGGCGACAGCGTGGTGGGATTCATAAACGAGGATGGCAAGGTGGTCATCCACAAGAAGACCTGCCCTGAGGCGAACAGCCTTGCCTCGAAGTACGGCGACAATATCGTCATACCTGAATGGGAAAGCACCGGCGAGCAGTCTTTCGATGTGAAGCTCTCGCTCTCCGGAATCGACCGAATAGGAATACTCAACGAGATCACGAGATACATATCCCTCGTGCTCAGCATGAACATACGCGAATTCGCTCTCCATACGGATACCGGCGTGTTCGACGGATATATAGTACTTTCCGTACATGACACCGACGAGCTCGACAAGCTCATAAAGCGTCTCAGCCGCATCGAAGGACTGAGGAAAGTAGTACGTAACGACCTATAGAAGAAAATGAACAAAAGGCTCATAAATCTGCTCCCAGCGATTCCGATCCTCCTCATACTCGGATCGATGATGTTCTCGCATTCCTGCGCGAACACCACCACTCCGCCTAGCGGTGGACCAAAGGATACCATTCCTCCGGTGATCAAGAAGATCTCTCCGGAGCCTGGAGCGACGAACGTACCCGTGCATGGTACCAAGGTCACCTTCACGTTCGACGAGTACGTGGTGGTCAAGGAACCGAACAACATCTATCTCTCCCCTCCTTTGGAGAAGAAACCTAAGTACAAGATCCAGGGCAAGAGCCTCGTGGTGGAGTTCGAGAGCGACCTTGACCCGAACAAGACATACGTGCTCGACATCACCGGTGCGCTTGCAGACAACAACGAAGGCAACAAGTATCCCGGATATTCGCTCGTGTTCTCTACCGGCGACCAGATCGATACAATGATGCTCACCGGAACGGTGCAGGACTGCAATACCCTGAATCCGATTAAGGGTGCGACAGTGCTCCTCTATAAGGACCATGCGGACAGCGCAGTATTCCTTCATAGGCCGGATGCCTCGATAAAGACCGACGACTGGGGCTTCTTCGCGCTCAGGAACATCCAGGATACACTTTACAGGATGTATGCGATCGTCGACGAGAACAACAATAACAAGTACGATCCTGAGAGCGAGAGGATAGCCTTCATCGACTCTCTCATACGCCCTGTCCAGGTCGTTGCCGATACCATAGTCGAGCTCATGAAGTATGACATGAAGGATACTCTCAAGTGCAAGGCCAGGAAGTCGGAGTATGAGCTCTCGATGTTCCGCGAGAAGCCGAGCAAGCAGCTGATCGTGAACAAGGAGCGAGTCGGAGAAAGGACCGCTTACATCACCTTCATGGCGCCTTATGCGCAGGTCGACTCAGTGTGGATCAGGGGCGTGCGTCCGGAGAGGCTCATCACCCAGTTCAACGTGATGCAGGACAGTCTCGAGATATGGGTGAACGATGCAAGGAAGCAGCCTGATACGCTCTATCTCAATGTCAAGTACATGAAGACGGACACGGCAGGCGTGCTGAAGATGCAGACCGAACAGGTCAAGCTTCCTCGCCCTAAGGGCACGTCGGCAGCCGCAAAGAGCTCGAAGCGCGATATAAAGAAGGAAGATACCCTCTGCGTATTTACTCTCAAGCCAGAGCCGGAGAGAATCGAGCAGTACGGCTTCGAGATCGAGTTCAAGTACCCTATCGTCGAGGATGGATGGGACTCTCTCGTATTCCGCTCCGTCAACCCTCGTCAGCAGGAAAGCATTGCAAAGTACAGGGTCGAGCAGGACACTCTCAATCTGAGAAAGTACACCGTATGGCCTCAGGACAAGCTTATGGAAGGATATGAGTACTTCCTCAAGATTCCTCACCGTAAGTTCAAGGACATAAACGGATACTACAACGACAGCACCGAGGTCAAGGTGTCACTTCCTAAGGACGACAAGCTCAGCCTTATGAAGACGGTATTTACCGGGGTGAAGAACAAGTACATCGTAGAGCTTCTCAACGAGAAGAGGGACAAGGTGATTCGCAGCTACATCATCGACAGCGACTGTACGCTTGAGTTCCCTTACCTTAAAGCGGCGAAGTACAGCATACGCGTGACTGAGGACGTGAACAGGAACGGTATTGTCGATACCGGTAATCTCCTGGAGCACCGTCAGCCAGAGAAGGTGAAGTTCTACAGGCTGGAGAACGGCAAGGAGGATATCATCATAATGGAGTCTGCCGAGATAGAGCAGAACATCAATCTTGAGGAAATGTTCAGACGATGAAAAGGATTTCTCTCATATCAATCCTCGTCGTGGTGGCGTCACTGCTGCTGCCTGGCATCTCTCACGCCCAGAACAGAGATTCCCTTCTGGTCGACATCGAATTCATAGACGATGACATCGACGAGGGTAAGCTCCAGATCAAGGATGACCCTATCGCGAAGGAGAAGAAGCCACGCAAGAGCAGGAAGGAACTCAAGCTTCAGAGCGATACCCTGAGCTTTGACAACCTATATCTTGACACAGTGGTCGTCAAGAAGAAGAATCTCATCAACGACTATACGATGATCGGTGTGCAGTACGGTGCCGGCGTGGCGTCAGCCTTCTATAATCCGAGCCGTCAGCAGCGTTTCGTAGTGTCTCCGTACAACTTCGGTATAGTCTATACCCGATATGGCAAAATGTTCAATTTCATGCCGTATTTCGGAATTCAGGTGGGAGCTTTCTATAACACAGAAGGATACAGGTTCAAGATCGACAAGGAGACCGGTGCCCCGAACTACACTGAGTCCGGCGCCGACAAGGCCTTCATTACCACCTACGACGGCAGCGTGCTGGCCCATGCCCACATCGACTTCTGGAAGATGAAGCTCATCATCAATGCCGGTTACTACGTCGGCTACAGGGCAAATATCGTAAGGTATCGCAATGACGAGGTCATCAGCAGGGAGTTCAATGACTACGACCGCAAGTTCGATTATGGACTCAAGGGAGGCGCAGGTTTCGGCTTCGTTTTCGACCCTATCGAGTTCCACCTGACCGCAACCTACAAGCACTCGTTCAATTGCCTCTTCAACCCGAATTACGACAGCGAGATCTATTATAGGTACGCTTACCCATACAGTATCATCATATCCGCAGGAATCCATGTCCAGCTGACCAAGCGTGTCGGAAAGACCACAAGGCAGATCAAGATGGAGGCCAGGGAAGCTTTAAATAATCAGAAATGACAGCAAGAGAAGTAAAGATCGGCGATAACCTCGTACTCGGAGGTTCTAACCCTATCGCAATCCAGACCATGTGCAACACGCACACCAGCGATGTCGATGCATCATACGCGCAGTGCGTAAGGTTGGCAAAGGCAGGCGCCGAGCTCATCCGACTCACCGTTCCGGGAGTGAAGGAAGTCGAGGACCTTGCGGAGATACGCAGGAGGCTCAACGCAGATGGAATAACCGTACCTCTCGTCGCTGACGTCCATTTCTCATCGGAGGTCGCCATCGCCGCAGCAGCTGTCGTAGAGAAGGTCAGGATCAATCCTGGTAACTTCCATAAGGATCATGAGAAGGCTCGCGAGCAGTTCGCACGCCTCGTTGCGGTTTGCAAGGAACACGGCACAACCCTCCGCATCGGACTCAACCATGGTTCGCTCGGAGAAAGGATCACCAACCTCTACGGTAACACTCCGCTCGCAATGAAGGAAGCCGTGATGGAATGGCTCCATATGTGCCGCGAGCAGGATTTCGAGCGCGTAGTAGTTTCTCTCAAGGCCTCAAACACTATAGTTATGGTCGAGGCATACAGGCTTCTTGCAGAGGCCATGGAAAAGGAGGACATGCACTTCCCTCTCCATCTTGGTGTAACCGAGGCCGGAAACGGCGATTCTGGAAGAATCAAGTCATGTGTCGGTATCAGCACCCTTCTTTCTGAAGGAATAGGAAATACCATACGAGTTTCGCTCACAGAGGATCCTGAGAACGAACTCCCTGTCGCACGCTACCTTGCTGACCGTTACGACGGCAAGCTCAGCTCAACCATGTCCAAGGTGGTCATCGAAGGACGCAAGGCAATCGCGACCTACGCAGCTCCATCCAACGAACGTCTCATCCTCGACGCATCCTGCGACTGGGGAAAGAGGCTCATGGACAGGGAGATCGACGAGGTCAAGATCGAGGGCTGTGATCCTGAGTTCGCAGCTTACCTCGAGGACGAGCTTCTCCAGGCTTGCCGCAGGAAATTCTACCGTCCAGAGTATGTCGCATGCCCTGGTTGCGGACGAACCATGTACAATCTCGAGGAGACCTTCAACGAGGTCAAGCGTCGCACGGCACACCTCAAGGGCATGGTCATCGCCGTGATGGGATGTATCGTGAACGGACCTGGCGAGATGGCTGACGCAGACTGGGGATATGTCGGAGAAGGAAACCACAAGGTGTCCATCTATAAAGGAAAGACCCCGGTGCTCAGGCATGTGCCAGAGACCGAGGCCATCGATCGACTTCTCGAACTTATTGAGAATGCTTAAAGCTTAGCAATCACTGATTCGCAGGCTCTTACTTCATCTCCTACTTCAACGTTAATCTTCGCTGTAAGTGGGAGATACATGTCTATACGTGAGCCGAACTTGATGATACCGCACTGAGAGGCTTTCTCCACCTGCTCACCTACGCAATCGTAAGTTACGATCCTACGTGCGAAGGTTCCGGCCATCTGCTTGAAGAAGACCTCTCCGCACTCGTTCTTCACAGCTATAGACGCGTGCTCGTTGAGCTCCGATGCCTTCGGCATCCACGCGAGGAGATATCTTCCCGGATGATACTTGTAATAGGTGTTCTCACCGTCGATTGGCCAGTAGTTGACGTGTACGTTGAAGAAGCTCATGTACACGGATACCTGCATGACCTCGCACTTGAAGTATTCTGGCTCATATACCTTCTCTACGATTACGACCTGGCCGTCAGCAACGCTGGTGACCACGTTCTTGCCGTAGATATTGCCCCTCACAGGCACACGGAAGAAGAAAAGTATCCATGCCATCATGAAGCCCATTAGAATCACGATAGGCAGCCAGATGAACCTAGGGTTGATCATGGTGACGGAGATGACGATGAGCGAGAGTGCGATGAACCACACCACCGCGATCGTACCGCGTCCGTCCTGATGTATCTTTACTTTTTTCATTTATAGTTAGGTTTAGATCAGTCCGAAAACAATCATGTATATGACAGCTGAAGGGATGGCGACCATTGCGCTGTCGAACCTGTCCATCATTCCGCCATGGCCAGGGATGCAGTTACCTGAATCCTTGATGCCGCAAGCGCGCTTCCATACTGACTCGATGAGGTCGCCGCAGATGCCTGTAACGCAGATTAAGGTAGCGAGGGCGATGCAGTGGCCCATTCCGTAAGGAAGGCATCCTATGGTGCTGAGGACAGCTCCTGTAGCTACGGAGGCAACGATTCCGCCGCCTACTCCTATCCAGCTCTTCTTCGGAGAGATGTTCGGGCAGAGCTTCGGACCATACTTCTGTCCGAGTGCCATTCCGAAGCAATACGCTCCTACGTCTGACATCCATACGATGATGAAGTAGCCAAGGAGTATGGTACCGTCGAAGTTGTAGTTGTGGAATACCAGGAGATTGAACATCGACATCGGGATGGCGATGTAGAGTATCGAGGTGAAGAGATGCGATACCTTCGCAAACTCTTCCCTATCCTTGATCCCGAAGAAACTGACCATCAAGGCGAAGAGAGGGACGTAGGCGAGCAGGATGTACTTTACCTCGATTCCGTATGCCATGTGGCAGAAGAAAAGAAGGAAGATGGAAAGTCCTGTGAGGACCGAGAGCACCTGCTGCACAGGGTATGCTCCACCCATGTTCATCTTGTGGAATTCGTGCATCATCATGGTCACTACAAGCAGCATGACCACGAGGAAGCAGTATTTGCTTAAAAGCAGACAGCCTACCATCACTACGAGGTAGGCAAGTCCGGTCAGAGTCCTTGTGATAAGGGTCTTCATTATTCTACTTCTTTTGGTTCAGGTTCAGTGTTCTCCGGAGCCTCGGTCGGCACCTCGGCGGGAGCGGTTTCAGCACTTGGCTCAGCGGACGGCGCAGCCTGCTCTGCGGCAGGTTCTCCCGGCTTCTGCTCCTCTGGCTCGAGTCTGTCCTGGCCGTGGATGCCGGCCTTAGGACCGATGATGCGCTCGAGGTCAGACGAGAGGATGAGCTCCTTGTCTATGAGTTCCTGGGCCACGGCCTCGAACTCTGCCTTGTGCTCGGTAAGTATCTGGTAGGTCCTGTCGTGGATCTGGTCCACGAGTTCCTTGACCTCCTGGTCGATCAGTTCAGCTGTCTTCTCGCTGTAAGGCTTGGTGAGGTCGAAGCCACGAGAACCTGTGCTGTCATAGAAGCTGAGGTTGCCGACCTTGTCGCTCATACCATAGTAGGATACCATTGCGTACGCCATTCTGGTAAGCCTTTCGAGATCATTGAGAGCACCTGAGCATGGGACACCGCGATAGATTTCCTCGGCAACCCTACCGCCCATGAGGACACAAAGCTCGTCCAACATGTGGTTGCGGTCCTGGATGACGCGCTCGTCAGGAAGGTTCCAGGTGAGTCCGAGTGCCTGTCCGCGAGGGATGATGCTGACCTTGAGCACCGGGCTCGCGAATGGAAGTACCCATCCGGTGACAGCATGTCCGGCCTCGTGGTATGCGGTGAGCATCTTCTCTTCCTTGGACATGATGGTCTTGCTGCGCTCTATACCGCCGACGATGCGGTCTACTGCGTCAAGGAAATCGGTCTGGTCGATGGCGCTCTTGTTCCTGCGCGCTGCAGTAAGAGCAGCCTCGTTGCAGACGTTTGCTATGTCAGCGCCGCTGAAGCCAGGGGTGTTCTTTGCGATGAGCTCCATGTCGAAGTCACCGGCGAGCTTGAGCTTGCGGGTATGTACTCCGAAGATTTCCTTTCTCTCATTGAGGTCAGGAAGGCTCACATGGATCTGGCGGTCGAAACGGCCGGCACGCATGAGTGCCTTGTCGAGAATGTCGGCGCGGTTAGTTGCGGCGAGAATGATCACACCGCTGTTTGAACCGAAACCGTCCATTTCTGTAAGGAGCTGGTTGAGAGTATTTTCGCGCTCGTCATTTGAAGAAAAGCCTGCATTCTTGCCCCTTGCACGACCGACAGCATCGATCTCGTCAATGAAGACGATGCAAGGTGCCTTCTCCTTAGCCTGACGGAAGAGGTCACGAACTCGTGAGGCACCCACTCCGACGAACATCTCCACGAAATCTGAACCGGAGATGCTGAAGAAAGGAACGTTGGCTTCGCCTGCAACAGCCTTCGCAAGGAGGGTCTTACCTGTACCCGGAGGGCCTACGAGAAGGGCACCCTTCGGAATCTTGCCTCCGAGGGCTGTGTACTTCTTCGGGTTCTTCAGGAAATCGACTATCTCGACTACCTCCTCCTTGGCGCGGTAGAGACCGGCGACATCCTTGAAGGTCACAGGATTGTCCTTCTTCTCAACTACCTTTCCGGTGGTCTTTCCCACGGCGAATATGTTGCCGCCGCCGTTACCGTTGCCACGACCTATGCTGCGGAACATGAATACGTACATGATGATCAGCAGGATAGGGAAAATGAGCCACTCGGCTGCCTTTGACCACATCCTGTCGTTGTTGGTCATCACGATCTTCACCTGGTCTGTAGCAGGAAGGTTCTCGTTGAGAGCACCGAACATCTCCTCTGCGTTGAAGCTGCCTGAGACGAGGAAGATGAAGTGAGGAGACTTCTTCGGAACTACGCCTCCGAACTTGGAAGCATACTTCTCGAGACTCTCCTGCTTCACGGTCACCTGACCCTTGAAGTCGTTCCTCACGAAGACTATCTCCTTGATGTCTCCTGAGTTGAACATCTGCTTTACCTCATCCCACTCAATCTTCTGTGGATTAGCGCTTCCCTCCCCGGTGAACATCATGTAGACGATGATCACAAGGAAGATCACGTACAACCACGAGAGGTTGACGGTGAATCTTCTTATCTTAGGTTTCTTGCCTTTGTTGTCTGCCATGGGTTAGTTTTCGTCTGTGAATTCTGTCTTCTCGGCATCTGCCCAGAGATCCTCGAGTCTGTAGAATGAACGATAAGGAGTCTGGAACACATGAACGACTACGTCGGTGTAGTCGAGGATGATCCAGAATGCGTTCTCCTTACCCTGAGAGCGTACCACCTTGCGGTGGAGCTTCTCGATGACACGGTCTTCTACATTATCAGCAATGGCGAGCACGTTGGTGGTGCTGTCAGCGTTGCACACGATGAAATGGTCCGAAATTGCGGTACCTATCTTGGTAAGGTCGAGCGAAATCACGCCCTGGCCCTTCTTTTCGAGCATTGCGTCAGCAATGACGTTGATGATGTTTTCTTCCAATTTTTTAATTCGTTATTTTTGCAATTACAAATATAACAATTTTCGAACCAATGAAAAGAGGCTGGAACATTATATGGTATAAAGAATTGGATTCCACCAATTCGGAGGCAGAAAGATGGCTTTCTGAGGGCAACAATGGCAGTGTTGACATTTTGTCAGTCATCGCGGCATGGAGTCAGACGGCAGGTCGCGGACAGGGTGACCACAAGTGGCATTCGGCGCCTGGAGAGAACCTCACATTCACCGTAGTCGAGCAGTACGAAAAGGGCCAGATGGAGGCCAGGAATCAGTCCAGGATAAGCTGGGGAACAGCCCTTGCCGTAGTGGATTATCTTGGCTCGAAAGGAATTGAAGCAAAAATTAAGTTGCCTAATGATATATATTTGGGTGACAAGAAGATATGCGGATTGCTTATAAAGCTTAAGGTCAGAGAGAAAGATGTGCTGGATTCCATCATTGGAATAGGTCTCGACATCAATGAGACGGACTTCCCTGCCGACCTTCCTAATCCTATTTCCCTGAGGATGGCAGTCGCTCAGGACAAGGGTGTCAGCCCAGAGGAGATACCTGCTTTCGAACTCGAGAAAGAGCTTGAAATTTTCATGGATTATCTTAGTTCAAGATTAGATTTATCATTATCTTTGTCTGATATAGAAAAAGACTTTAACAGCAGATTACGATGAACGCAGAGAATGTTCTTGAAATCTTCAAGGAGATAACCACCATACCTCGCGAATCTGGACACGAGGAACTGATCGTAAAATGGCTTCAGGACTTTGCAGCAAAGCATGGCCTCGACTGTAAGACCGACGAAGCCGGAAACGTAGTGATCACCAAGGAAGCAACTCCAGGAAAGGAGGATGTCCCTACCATAGTGCTTCAGTCGCATAGCGACATGGTATGCGAGAAGACAGCTGGTTCCAGCCACGACTTCACCAAGGATCCTATCCCATTTGTGATCGAGGATGGCTGGATGGTATCGCACGAGACCACTCTCGGAGCAGATTGCGGCATCGGAATGGCGACTGCGCTCGAACTCCTCGTCAGTGACGATCCTACCGGAAAGATCGAGGCCCTCTTCACTGTTTCTGAGGAGACAGGACTTGACGGCGCGATGGCTCTCAAGCCGGGATTCATCACTGGTAAGACCCTCATCAACCTCGACTCAGAGGACGAAGGACAGATATTCGTAGGATGTGCGGGCGGACTCGACACCACCGCAAAGTTCAACTATAAGGAAGAGGACGTCGAGTCTGACAGTGTCGTAGTGGAGCTTGCGATCAGCGGCTGCATCGGCGGACACAGCGGCGACGACATCAACAGGGGCCGTGCAAATGCCGTGAAGCTTCTTGCAAACCTCCTCTATGACCTCCTCCCACTCGGATATCAGATCATCAGCATCGACGGCGGAAACAAGCGTAACGCCATCGCACGCGACGCCCGTGCCGAAATCGCACTTTCGGAAGAGCTCGTGGACGAGTGTCTCGAGACCGTGGATGAGTTCAGGGATGCGATGCTCGAAATCTATGGATCGAGAGAAAAGAACATAAAGCTTATGGCTACCGTCTCTCCGGTGGAGGACGACATGGTGGCTATCGACAAGCATACCGCGAACAAGCTCGTGACCTCACTTGCAGCAGCTCCACACGGAGTGCTTGCGATGAGCCAGGATGTCGCGAACTTCGTGGAGACATCGACCAACCTCGCTTCGGTGAAGATGACAGAACCAGGCGTCATCCGCATCGGAACCAGCCAGCGCAGCTGCATCAAGGCGGCGCGTCGCTCAGCCGGCAGGAAGGTCGAGGCTTGCTTCTTGCAGGCAGGCGCAAACGTCGAGCACGAGTCCGAGTATCCGGGCTGGGCACCAGCAAGCGATTCGCCAATACGCGATGCATGCGTTGCTTCATATAAAAAGCTCTTCGGAGCTGAACCTAAGGTACTTGCAATTCATGCTGGACTTGAGTGCGGTCTCTTCACCGAGACCTTTCCTGGCCTTGATATGATCTCCGTTGGACCTACTCTCCGCGGTGTTCATGCACCGGGCGAGAAGCTTGAAATCGCGTCACTCGACAAGTTCGTACTCCTTCTTACTGACCTCGTAACTAATTTCAGATAATGGTAAAGATTGCACCTTCGATGCTTGCCGCAGACTTCCTCCACCTGAGCGAGAGCGCGGACATCGTGAACAGATACGCAGACATTTTCCACCTCGACATCATGGACGGAAAGTTCGTTCCTAACATCTCCTTCGGCTTCCCTGTCGTGGAAGCCATCGCGAAGGTGGCGAAGCGACCGATGGACGTGCACCTGATGATACAGCATCCTCAGGTATATGTCGAGCGTTTCGCGGCGACCGGCGCGAAGATGATAAGCTTTCATCTCGAGGCCGTGCATGATCCTGAGCCTGTGCTCGGTCTCATCAAGAACAACGGATGCAAGGCTGGTCTCGTGATCAATCCGGACAAGCCAGTCGAGTCGCTCTTCCCCTATCTCGAGGAATGCGACTATATCCTTCTGATGTCAGTGTTCGCTGGATTCGGCGGTCAGAAGTTCATCGAGGAGACCTACGACAGGATACGTACCCTCAAGGCTGAGATCGTAAGGCGTGGCCTGAAGACCCAGATCGAGATAGACGGTGGCGTGAGCCCTGCAAACGCAAAGCTCCTTGCTGAGGCCGGTGCCGACATTCTTGTAGCGGGAAGTGCTGTCTTCAAGAGCGAGAATCCTCGCGAGACTATCGCCTCGATGCGCTAAGCATCTTTTCTATATCAGTGACATACTGCTTGAATACCCTGTCCGTGGTCATCAGATCCTGGACAGTGGTGCATGCGTGCAGCACTGTTGCATGATCCTTTCCACCGCTCTCTGCACCGATGGTAGAGAGTGAGCAACTGATGAGATTCCTCGACATGTACATCGAGATCTGGCGAGCCTGAACGATCTGGCGCTTGCGCGAATTGGAGATGAGCTGCTCCTTCGTGAGGTTGAAGTATTCGCAAACGACCTTCTGGACCTTGTCGATGGTGAGTTCGTTCTTCTCCTCGGACACGATCTTGCCTGTGATCTTCTCGGCGAGTTCCACGGTGATTGGCTGGTGTGCGAGGGTCGCGTTCGCGATGAGCGATATGAGCGCACCCTCGAGCTCGCGGAAGTTGCTCTTTACCCTGGTGGCAAGGTAGATGAGCACCTCTTCGTCGAGCACCACTCCTTCCCTTTCGCACTTTGACTTGAGCATCGCGAGGCGGGTCGAGTAGTCTGGAGCCTGAAGCTCTACCGAAAGTCCCCATTTGAGTCTTGAAAGAAGCCTTTCCTCGAAGTTCTGAAGGTCTACAGGAGCACGGTCAGAGGTGAAGATGAGCTGCTTGCCGCTCTGATGGAGGTAATTGAAGATGTGGAAGAACGCGTTCTGAGCACCTGGTGAGGCGAGCTCCTGGATGTCATCCACGATCAGCACGTCCATCTTCTGGTAGAATGCAAGGAAATCGACGAGCTTGTTCTTCGCGTTAACGGCGTCCATATACTGGGTCTTGAACCTGTTCGCAGGCACGTAGAGGACCACGAGATCAGGGAACTGCTCCTTGACCGCGATACCGATGGACTGCGCGATGTGGGTCTTGCCGAGGCCTGGGCCACCGAAGAGGAAGAGAGGGTTGAAGGAAGTCTTTCCTGGGTACAGTGCTATATTCTTGCCGGCATTCACGGCCATCTTGTTGCACTCGCCCTCGATGAGGTTGCGGAAACAGTAGTTCCTGTTCAGCTGCGGGTTGATCTGGATGCGTGCGACGCCTGGGTACACGAACGGACCAGGGTTGCCGGACGGTGAATATGTAGGTACTGAGATCGTCTTGTTGGTAGGCTCCTTGCCAGGAGCAGAAGGGAACTCCATAGCTCCCCTGTTGACAACCGGACGCACGCGATAGTAGAGCTGTACGTCAGAACCAATCTCCCTCTTGAGGACCTTGGTGATCACATCGAGGAAGTAGGTCTCGAGATAGTCGCGGAAGAAATCGGTAGGCACCTCGAGGGTAAGCTTGTTCTCGACCAGGCTCAGAGCCTTGAGCGGCTTGAACCAAGTCTTAAACTGGTCAGGTTCAACGATGTTCTCAATTACCTTGAGACACTTGTCCCAGACCACTATGTGCCTGTCTTGTAACATATCGATTTCGGGGATACTCTTGAGTGAGTTTCTATAATGCAAATGTGAGGAAAAAAAACTAATAAAAAATTTAGTTTCCTATTGCATATTTAATTTTTTGTGCATCCCCAAAATGGAAGTTTTGCTTGCCTTTGTTGATTTTTAATCTATTGATAATCAATTGTTTAAAAACTCAAGGTCAAGAAAAACTCATTGAAAATCAATATCTTTCTAATTTTGAAAGATTATAAATAAGCCAATTCGCGATTTTTCTGCAACTGAGCATATCTGAGGGCAATAAAATCAAGGTCGCCTTCCCCAGAAAGTGAATCTTTCATCTTCGATTTTGACCATGAATGCATCAGGAAATTTCTTTGCAGCTTCCCTGAATTCTTTCTTCAGTTCCTCTTCTGACTCCTGTTCACAAATGACATACTTATAAACATTGCCCGCCTTGTGGCAACTTACCGGATAACCCTTGAAGAAAGGATCGTCAGCAGCCATGAGCTTGGAAGAGGCGACTACCTGGATTCCGAACATGGTCTTGTCCGGACTGGCGGGAACGAATTCCGGCTTGGTCTCCTTCTTCACCTCTGCGTCTTTCTTTGCGGTCTCCTCCTTGGCCGCAGGCTTTGCTGCGGTAGCTGGCTGTGTGCTCTTGCTGGAATTCTGCGTCGCGCTGGCTGTACTGCTTGCTGCAGCGGTCTTGTCCTTGCTGAAGTCTATGCTTCCGTCGTAGCGGTCCTTGAACTTTGCGAAAGCCTTGAATATGCCCTCCGCAATCTTGTCGAGGCCCTCGTCTGACTTCAGGACCGAGAGGTCCTTAGGGTTTGAGATGAAACCGTTCTCGATCAGTACGGCAGGCATGGTGGTCTTCCAGAGGACGAAGAAAGGATCCTGGTGTATGCCTCGGTTGTTCTGGAAGCACTTTCCCCTTTCCAGCTCAGACTGCACGTCAGCGGCGAAGAGAAGGCTCTGCTCGTAGAATGCGTTCTGCATCAGGTGGAAGAAGATGAATGACTCCGGGTCATTAGGGTCGAAGCCCTGATATTTCGTGGTGTAGTCGTCCTCGAGCAGAATCACGGAGTTCTCCCTCTTGCAGACGTTCATGTTGTAGGCAAAGAGATCCTGGTCCTTCTTGCTCGACTCTCCGAGGATGTGGGTGGAGAATCCGTCCGGATTCGCATTGGTGAAGGAGTTGATGTGGATCGAGATGAAGAGATTCGCCTGGCTCTTGTTCGCTATGTCCGCACGGTCCTGGAGAGTGACGAACTTGTCGTCCGGTCTGGTGTATACGACCTTGACGTCAGGATATGCCTCGTTGATCTTCGCACCCACCAGCTTCGATATCTTGAGGGTGAGGTCCTTTTCCTTGGTCTTTCCATCTCTGCTGACGGCTCCCGGGTCGGTACCGCCGTGGCCAGCGTCAAGCACTACGGTCTTGAGCTTAATGTCCTGCTTCACAGCCGCAAAGCTGGTGTTTCCAGATGTCAGGATTGGCATTATAAATGCCAGAATCATCGATATGCGTATACGTGCGCGTGCGTTCATTTGCGAATTACCGGAATTAGTAGTACTTTTGTTGGTTACAAATTTACAAAAATTTAGACAAAATCTTAGCCAACACCGTTATTTGATGTCTCTTAACAGGTTCAGAATCGCAGCATTCTTCGCTGTCCTGCTGCTCGCCACATCGGTTCTTCCCGCCCAGAACACGGCCCGAAGGAACCGTCGTGACCGCAACAATGCGGCTGCTACCGTAGATTCTGCATGGGCGAACCTCAGCGACTCGGCTAAGACTGCGCGCCTGGATTCTATCCGCGTCAAGCACATCACCGACTCCACATCCCGTGCCGATTCACTCGACCTGCTCGGAAAGAGCTCACTCGAGCGTCCTGCATTCACCGAGGCCAAGGACTCGATCATCGAGGACTTCTCGAACGGCAAGCGAGTGATCTATTACTATGGCGACGTCAGCGTGAAGTATGGCGACATCCAAGTCGGAGGCCAAGCGGTCTT